>JAFGOZ010000317.1 GCA_016926235.1 Bacteroidales bacterium
CCTGCTGTATAATGGTAAAATATAGCATCGTTCGGATTAGTTGAACTAACACTGCTGGGCAGGTTAAGCGTGCTGATGTATTCAAAACTGAAATTTCTTGAACCATCATAAATCATATTACCATTTTCATCATAACCATAATTCTCAGTGTTATTGGGATAATCATCAAGCAAACCGTTTGATTCTCCCTGATCCGTAACACCTGATAACCTGTTGCTGCCAGGCACATATGCGTATGAAAGATCGTCTACAAGGTCATTGCTGTGTCTACGTTTAAGCTTCATAATATTGCCATTCTTATCATACTCGGTAACCGATTCGTTGTAATACCCGATGTTATTATCCAGTGCGCTGCCCTCGGCATAATTGGATGTCGTCAACCGGTTAAGCTTGTCGTATGAAAAACTATATCCGTGCGAACCGGCCGGATCGTTCTTAGTGGTCCATTTCATACCCGATATATTGCCGTTGAACCAGCCCGGCGTACTGCTTAAGCCACCAAGGGCCGAGGTGTTTTCATAGCAGAGTTGCATGCCAAAAAGATCATTTTCACCACCCAGGGCCGGATCGTTAATTTTGGTCAACCATCCCCTGATGTTGTACTTATAGTCCACCTTTTGGGCAAAACTGCGCGATCCGCTTGTTTGTGCAGAATGCAGGTATTTGGCCACCAATTGCCCAAGCTCATTATAAACCATTGCGTTTACGGTAATTTCAGTTGAGGCATTATTTACCTTCATACGGGTAGCTAAAAGACGACCCATGTGATCATAATCATAGAACTTTTCCAGGATTGTTTGCCTGCCACCTTTGAAGTGTTGCTGTTTAGTGCTTTTAACCATATAGGTTATATCTTCATAATAGTTACTTACAACATCTTTTCCCTTAAGGTGGTTTTCTGAAATTGAACGAAGCAGGTGACCATATTTATCGTAATGATTGGCGGTGTATAATTCTAAATCGGGTACTGTATAATTTTCATCAGTTTCAAGCACACGGGACATGGTTCCAGTAATCTGCCCGATTGGGGTTGCATCTATTTTTGTTGTTGTGAAATTATATGGATCCGAATTATATTTCTCACATCCAAGGCTGTCTCCCAGACTCATTACCGTAATAAAATCATAATTATCATAATAGGTTATAGTATGAAGTGTAGTTCCAGAACGAGGAAAACTGAGATTATCATAACCATATGTAGATTTGGTTGTGTTCCTGTTCTCATTTAGTGTAGAATTGGCCTTCAATAAGTTCGTCATTTCAATCTGGCTAATCACGGAACTGTGGATGTAAACACCGGTTATTACAGGTCGGTTTAATTCATCATATTTTATATAACTCCATTCTTTATTATTTGTCTGCAAACTGTTTTGTGTGAGACGCAGTCTGTCCCGACTATCATACACCATGATTGTGGTTCCGCCTCCTGGAATTTTCTTTTCTATCATGCGATGACGTTCGTCGTATCTATAATAGTAACATAATTCTTTGTGTGTATTTGGATTAGTTGCCTGTGGCGGTATCACACAACGCAACAAATCAAAATCATCATAAATATAAAGGGTGCTGTACCATGTATTGTCCTTAAACCAGGTGGATTTTTGTACCACCTTTCCCTGAAGGTCTTTATATTCACGGGTTTTATGACCTTGTTCATCAATGGTTTCAGTAACATAAAGACTACTGGCAGGGTAATGAGAAGGAGATGAAGAAAATGTACCATCGGCGTTAACCTTCCAATAAGGTACTTCACCAGCTGCGTTTGTAAGATAATTGATGGTGATCGGGTAGTCTTCCCAGGCTGTTCCGGGACCGGTTTGCGAAGTGACCCGGTTTAGAGGCGAGTTTTCATAACCGATTTGCGTAAAGGCCCTTCCGGTCGGTTCAATACCAACTGGCGCAGAACTTGCATTTGAATAAATCGTGCTTATGGTGCTTTCTGTAACATTGGCGCGAAAGGCTCCTGTCTTATCCGTGGCAGCGTAGGGTAACGGCTTATAAATTTCCCTGCCGAAATTATCATATAAAATGGCCTGAATGATATCCTTTTTGTTGGGCGAAGCACCAACACTTACTGTTTGTATGGGCCTTCCCAGGCCATCGAAGTAGCTGACTTCTTCGTTGTGTTTGAAAGATGTTGTTGAGGATGGTTCGCTTGGTTTGGGTTCGCGGTAAATGATGGTCTTGATGTAATTGTTGTCATCGCTTAGGGTTGGGGGAACGGTTCCCGTGGGAGCTGCGGGTACCTCATGTGAACTGACCTGTCCCTGCGTTGGGCCAATATATGCACGAAAAGCTGATCCCGCAGTGGCATGAAAGCCGTTTGTCATTGTTACTGATAAGGGATCGCTGATGACAACCTTTCCCGTGATGGTTTCATTAACTGTTATCTGGCCGTTGAGCAGGTAAGCGTTTACAAGCAACAACAGGCAGAGTGCCGCTAAACGGGTAAAATACTTTGGGTGGCAGCGGGTGCGCAATTTTTCAAAACCGCCCGGTGTAGTTATTTTGCTCAGATAGAAAGTTTTCATATTGATGCTGAAAAAGGGTGAAACACTATAACCTGACAACAGAAACGTGTTGTGAGCCTTGTCCCGAACCGTTCCTGATACGGATATAATACTGGCCGGGCGGAATGTCGGTGAAATTAACGGTTTTAATCTCCAACGGCTGGTATTGTTCAATATATTGGTTTAGCATCAACCGTCCGTTATCATCCATGACTTCCAATATGAGTTTGTGTGGGTTTTCGGTGTTGATCGACCAGTAAAGCTCGTTACCAACAGGGTTTGGATAAACCGTTAGTTGCACTTTTTCGGCGTCAACCCATATGGGAGTTGGATAGAATTCAATGGCAATGGTATCCCGGGCAGTGCACCCCATGGAGTCAACAGCAGAAAGGCTGAACAGGTATGTGCCGGGCGTATTGTTTTCAGCCTTTGCCAGGAATGTGGCTTTGTCTGAAAGGTCATGCCAGATATATCCGGTGAACTGCTCTGGAGCTTTCAGCAACAAGGTGCTTTCCACCGGCAATGTAACATCATTTCCCAGTGAAAAGTCGGAAGGGGCAGCCAACACTACTTCAACGGTGTCGGTTAGTATACAGCCGCGCTTGTCGAGCAGGGCAACCGTGTATAAGCCGGGTTCATCGGCAACAATGTAACTAGTGGCTTCTATCGAGTCGTTCCAGGTGATCTGGCTGTAACTTTGTTCAACACAGAGCTCAGTGGATGCACCGTTGCAAATAACGGTATCGCCGATAATTTTAGCAGTGCCTGCGAGGCAGTTGTAATACCTGGCCAGGAAAACATCTTGTTTGCCCATGGAAGTGAGCGTTTCGTCGTGTTTTTCAAACGACTGGCTAAAGTTACCGGTGATATAAAGGTTGCCTTTGCCATCCAGCACAGCTCCGTTACTATAGTTGCTTCCGCTACCCGATACGCAATCAATCCACAAAGCTTTTCCTTTGGAGGTAAACTGCAGGATCAACGTGGCGTCTTTATTCGATTGCGGGGCAGCGATCATATTATCGATTACCAGTGTATCACCTATTGATCCGGTGATGATGGCACCATTTAGGTTATCTGTTACCAGGTGGTTGGCATAATCGTAAAACGGTGAGCCAAAACTCCGGCCCCATAATCTTTTACCTCCCTGGTCGAATTTCAACAGGAAGCCATCGGTATGGCCCTGGGAGGTAAGTGTTGTATCTTCGCTTGTAAAGGAAAGATTAAAGTTACCCATTACATACAGGTTGCTTAACCGATCGTTTTTAAGAGCGGTAATTTTCAGGAATTTATCGCCCATCAGCTGCATCGTCTGCTGTGCCCGCAGACTGTGATCAAATCCGATAACAAATGGAGTTGATTTATAGGTTGTCGAAGGAGGAATCAGGTTAAAACCATCCACTGAACACGTGCGCTTTATGATACCTGCCAGGTATACGGTGCCCGAGTCGCTCACCGTCAGGGCCGTAGGCAGGTCGTCATCATCGCTACCAAAGGAAATGAGTTCTTCAATCGCACCCGAAGCGTTATATCGGGCCAGGAAGATGTCTTTTTTACCCTTACTGGCTGCGATTTTATCGCCAGCCCGAAGGGTATCGGAGAAAACGCCTGAGGCATAAATATTTCCTGCGGCATCTTTATCTAACAGGAACAACGATGAACCTGATGATGCAATAAGAGTTGATATCCATGAAAATCCTTTTTCGCCCAAACAGGTGATGAACAGGCGATTTCCTTTGCCGGCATTCATCACTCTGTCAAACGAAACACTATCCGAGATAATCCCGCCGACGATCACGTTGTTGTTTTTCAGAACGGTCATGCACAATGCTTCGTCGTATCCTTTACCACCGCCTTTCAGCAGATCTTTTATTTTGCCTTTTTCGTCATAGCGGGCAATAAAAATATCCTGGTTTCCGGAAGAAATCACTTTTTCAGTATTGCCATACAGGGTATCGCGGAATGTTCCCACTACATACAGCATGTTCTTGCCGTCACAGCTCAACTCGCTGGCAATATTGTGCGATGATCCACCCAGCTGCCTTACCCATTCCCAGGTTTTTTGGGATTGGGCTGTTATACAATTTGCTTGTGTAAATATCACCAGCAACAGTAGAAGTCTTAAAGAAAAGTGCCTTTTTAATATCATCATTTAAGTTTTTTCATTAATTACGACTACGCATAAACTAACTTTACTTTTTTATATGCAAGTTTGCTATTCTTCAATTGAAATAAATATGTCAGACTGTACTGAAACATTCTGAAAGCTAGCGGAACATATTCCAGTTTTGGAAGCCCCATTTTGAATTGTAAAAGTGTATGTTTCACCAGAACAGCCTAGAAGTGAAATAATCAATCGATAATATGTGCTTTTGGGTATCGCAATTGTACCATTACCACCTGAAGGAATTGTGAAGTTTTTACTCTGTCCGCCGATGACTAGTGTTACTTGTTTTTGAAAGCCAATAGCACCGGATACCGTCAAATAACTGACGGGAAGCAAGCTACAGGTACCCTTTTGGTTGGCGTATGCCTGTCCATTATTGTTAACATCAGCTTGAGCTTTATTATTTGCGTCTTCTTGTGATATGGTAGAGGTGTATTGATTAGCTGGTACAGTATAAATAACCTGGCTTCCTTCATACCCAAATTCACAATTGTTTTTGGTAAATGTACCTGAGGTTGCTACATTGTAATAAGTTATGTCAGGACGACAAGTACCCCAAGTGTTTGCATAGGTTTGTCCATTGGCAATAATATCATTTTGAGCCTTCATGTTGGCATCATCCTGAGAGATGATTGAGGTATAAGTTCTAGCAGGGACTGTGTAAGTTACCTCAGATCCCAGGTATCCAGCCTGACAGTTGTTTTTGGTATAAACCGCACTTTGAGCGTCATTATAATAAACAAAGCAATATCCGGTTTCATTTGCAAAGTTTTGACCATTTGCAGCAATATCAGCATCAGCCTTTGCGTTGGCGGCGGATTGCGAAACACTAGAAAAGTAGGTTCCTGCAGGTACAGTATATACCACGCTTGAACCTAACTCGTCCGAATTGCAGTCATTTTTAGTAAAACTCTGTGATTTTTCTATATTAGCAAAAGCCAAATCAGCCAGACTATAGGAATAGGATTTCAAAATATTAAGATCGTCGTCCTTTATGTTCATTAAGCGTCCATAGTCATCATAGTTATAATAAGAACTAATACCATTGGGGTCAGTTACTGTGCTTATTCCAATTAATGGATTATAGCCATAGGAAGTTACATGAGCTTTTGGTAAACTCATTCGTAAAGCGTTCTCCTGTACTTTTGTTAAACCACTAATTCCGAGGTTTGGTATGTTGCCTCCGAAAACACCTTTTATTTCATCTAAAGTTGCATTTTCAATTTTTGCAACAGGATAAGTATTTTTGTAGCCCCAGATAAATGATATTTTTTTATCGTTAGGATTGTGATATTGGATTATGTTGCCATTCTCATCATAATTATCATAGACAATTTTTGGCTCATAGGGAGCATTGCCATTTCTTATAAATATTGAATCAGGAGCAATGAGCGTGTTGGTCCATTTTCGATACGATATTTTGGTACCTTGAGAAAAAAGGGAATTATTATATGTGTTTGTTTCAATGGTGTAATTAAGCATATTACTACTGATCATTTCATTATATAAAGAAGATGATGGGTAATCAAAAGGATACTTGTAATGAATTTCAGTATTAATTGATCCACCATGAACGTGCCTGTCTTTTAATAGGCCATATTTAGGATCATATGTAAAATAAGTGGTTTTGCTGATATTTCCTATATCAGCATAATCATTCTCAATAGTCTGTATAAGTTGGGTTTTTCCAATAGAGATTGTATAATCAAAAAATGTGTAAATTGACCCCCCTTTATTATGAAGCCAGGCTTGTTCCCATGATTCTCCTTTTTTATAAATGAAATCATTTTGTGCCGGAGAGTCTGCAGAATAAATATTTTCAGGTGTAAAAATCGAAGTTCGATTTAATAGCAATCCCTTAAGCCTTTTTGTTGATTTTTTTTGGTAATAGTTTGAAACATGTTTTAAAGTATCATATTGCGTTGAATTTGAGGAGCTGTTACTCTTAAAAGTTGTTACACTTTTAGTTGTAGTATAATCCCAATAATTGTAGTCAACATTTGGCCCAAACCGACCAATAGATGCGTTATTTGGAAGGTTGAATTCATAAACGGTCTTACCTATATTCGCGTTTATAGTTCCCGTGTATTCGGTGACTTCGGGATAATGTAGAGGATTTTGAAGATAATAACCATATTGCGGCAAAATATTACAGGAGCCAACTTTATCACAATAACCACTCCCAAGAGAACCTGGGGAATCAAGATAATAATATGATACAGTATATGTCATGTTCTCAATTGAAGGTGTGAACAAAGGGATCCCATAACCGCATTCATTTGTGCCATAAGTATATCTTTTAACAATAACATTACCATTTATATCATCTGTTTCAGTCATCTTTATTCTTAATCCACCTGAATTGCGTATAACACCCAAATGATCCTTGTATTTATTTATTTCGTAAGTGAATTGTGTGCTCCCACCTGTGGGATATATTATTTTACTTAGAACTCCACATAATTGTCCTGCAAAATTCGAAGTTCGGTTTGAATTTTCATTTGCTTGAAAATTACCCTGATATGTTGCAATAAAAGGAACCAGACTGTTGTTTTGCTGATTATTATGGTAACCCCATAAATCCTGGTTCATAGCTGAAATATACTCAACAGTTGGATAATACTTTAAGGAATACTTTTCAATTTCATTCATGGAAAGGTCCTTAAAAATAACTTCGTCAAGTTTATAATTAGTTTCAATTCGCTGAATAATATTTGTCTTATCTAAAAGTGATCTGTGAAACTCCACAGTTTTGATAGGTTCGGTATTTTTTAAATTATAAACTTGTAAACTAGAAATCTTGTCAGTACCATTTTCAAGGTTAATAATTATTTTGCCCTGTTTGAATTTTATCTCTGTTAATCTTTGTATCTGGGTATAATTGTCTTGAATACCATCGTGGATATAAATATATTCTGAGCTAGATGGTGTTTGATCAAGGTGAAGTGTTGTTCTCAAAGCATATTCTTGATTAAAAACACCCTTAATCTTAACAAAAGAAGTATACTTGAAAGAAATTGTATCAGATTTGTCGGGCGAAATAATTTCAGTCAATAACCAGCTCGATTTGTAATTGCCAGATACTTCAATATATTCAGTTCCATTGATAATTGATTTGCCAAAGCGATAGAAAGTTCCTTTATCGTCAACAATATTCAGATAGTCGAAATAATGAACAGCTGCTGATGTATTGCTGTGTTTTTCAATAATAATAGGGCTTTCTGGCAACAGGACAGGAATCTTAAGACCACTGGAATCTTCAAATACAAATTTGCCTGAATTTGAATTGAACATATATGAAAAAATATCATATTGCGTATCATAAAGCTGGTAATCTGTAATATAAGGATTTGATAGAAAGCTTTCACGCTTGTCGACACCAGCAAGAAAATAATAGTCTTCATATTCATTTAAGCCTTCAGTTACACTTCTCCAAGGATCAGGAAATTTGAATTTATTATCATAATCGTCAGGAGTTCCATTAATGGTTCGGGAAATCATTCCTCCTGCATTAAAAGTCCAACCTAAACCAATAGCGCCAGTTTCGTCATATACCTTTCTTCCTGAAGCATGATAACTAATGCTAATCGGTACGCTTAAATCGCCACATTTTACCTCATAAATTGGTATATTAATGCTTGGACAACCCGTAGAGTGATTTACGGGATACTCAATGTATTTAAAAATTGAAGATGCCTCCGGAGTAGGCCATACAACGTTTGGTGCAAGTCCTGCCGAGGGTGCCTGACCTTTTATTTGTTTCGTAATAAAAACAAATGTTAAACATATAAGTATTAGTAAAAAAACTTTAAAATTTTTCATTTCTTCAGGTTGATTTCAATAAGGTGAATCATGTAAATCAGCGATATATATTTCTGTATCTTAAGATGTTTTAATTTTCCTTGCTAATTGAACTCCATACTTTAAACTTCACTTTTATATCAAAACCTACTCCTTAGATTTTAATAAAGAAATCTCTTTTTGCAATTCAAGAATATACAACGTCAACTCCTCAATTTTCCTTAACAGCAAGTCCTGCATTTCACCCAGGTTTTGACCTTTATCTTTAAATTCCGATGCTGAAGGAATTCCCGGCAGGTGTTTGTGTTGTTTCAGGTAGATTTCTAAGTCAGTAAGCGGCATCAGTTGGTAAGCGGGGTCGAAAACATAATCTGAAGCGATACTGGAAACGACTTCGACTTCGGTGGCGAGAATCTTGCCGTTGACGGTCAGGGGTTGAGTAGGATTTGCAGTGCCAATGCCTACTTTGCCACCTGTTACAGAATAATATATATTACTACCATTATTCTGCCAGGTGCCGGGCGCTCCTGTGGTGGTA
>JAFGOZ010000318.1 GCA_016926235.1 Bacteroidales bacterium
CATATGCATGATATACCTTGATATCCATTCTCCGGGAGTCCGGCTTGCATCAGGTTTCTGATCTGTCACCCTCGGTTTGGGCCGTGTTGTGAAACCTGCATCAACAAGCATAGTAGTTCCATCGGGCATAACAATGAATACTGACTCTCCTTTTCCAGAGTTAATATGGTGAATATCGAGAAATCCCTGGGACCAGGAAGGGAATATCTGGCCGGGTTGTGATTGTCCAAATAGATTTACATATGCTCCTGAAAATAAGAAGCAAAGCATAAGTAACTTTGAAATGAAGAATCTGAGATGTTTCATATAAAAATTATTTAAGTCAATCTGAATCGATCATTGGATTCTGATAAATTTGTACTCTTGAAGCTGCCTGGTACCAGACAAAAATAAATTCATTAATTTTCGCTTCCGTATTTATTGATTATCCTTTTGGCAATTAATTGCAAAAGTAAGTTGTCAATTTGGTTTCTAAAACTCCATCTGTTTTTCTTTCATAAATCCGGCAGGTTGATCGCCTTTCAAGACTCTCATCAAGGCCTTCTTCAATGAATTTATTCTTAATCCTGTCTATTGTCCGCATGCCAACCTTGAGAACTTCGCTTATCTGCTCATTGGTTACTTTCTGTAAGTACTTGCCTTGATTGCAATTTAATAGAATGCACACAGTTTAAATGCCTGTGAAGTATTTGAACCTTTATTGATTATATTTATGAATTCTTCTGCTTGTTTTTGGTCAGTTTAGTTTTATACCTTATCAAATGGTTATTTATTATTAAATTACATTGAAACTTTATCCACAATTTTAAAACACCATGCCATTTTACATGGTCTTTTGTCTTCGTCCTGCAACTCCGGGGGAAGGGAGATTTCCAAACCGGTATCCCTGTTGTATTTCCATTTTAAAGGCTTAGACCAGCCTAACATGAATATTTCTGAATCTTGTTTTGGTTCGATGGTTTTCAGTATGAGTAGATGACCAGGCCAACCCCGGCTAATGGCATAAACAGTCTGTTTATCCTTAGTCCTGGTATAACGGATGATATCACCCTCCTTCCAAAGGTCTCCCTCACGCGGACGGGTACTGTAAATAGCCTCCCCGTTGACACTTAACCAGGCGCCGGTCTCTTTAATTGCCTTAATCACCAATGGGTCAAAGCAACCCTTTTCATCGGGTCCAATCCCTAACATAAAATTACCCCCTTTTGCTACAGCATCGGTAAGACTATTAATTATCCAGGTAACGCCTTTGAACTTATCATTTTTGATGTATGAAAAAGATTTGCCATAAGGATTTATTACGAACCATGGCATATCAGTGTTTTCAGGACTGCCGGGAATAAAACCTTCAGGGGTGTAATAGTCACCATAGTTACCTATACCCCGTGCACGAAACATTACCTCGGGCTGTATTTTGCGGAGGTCTTTTATTTCCTCGCGCATCTGAGGCCACACTTTCTTTCCCATCCATTGATCAAGACATATCATATCAATCTTACCATAATTGGTAAGCAATTCTGTAAGTTGTAACCGGTGGTTGGCCATCATTCGGGCTTCCTCTTCCGGGGTTGGATCTGGTACCATAACGTAAGGATTGTTTTCGCGTACAGCATTCCCATAAAGTTCCGGATGTATTTTTAAATTGGGAATCCTCAATGGATGATAGTTATAAGGCCGGTAATCAGCGTTGTACCAATTGGGGTGGGAGTAATATAGATCTATCTTCACCCCGAATTTATGGCCGGCATCACAAAGCTCTTTAATTATATCCCGGTGAAATGGCGTTTCCATTATACTGTATGACAGGTCGCAATCTTCCAGAGCAGGACCACCGGAGGCAATCCAGTTTACCCTCTGCTTAACCCGGGCCTTGGTATCGAACATAGAGAAGCCTTCGTGGTGCATTGTAGTAATGGCAAACATCTTAATACCATTTTCACTGAATAACTTCATCCATTCCTCAGCATCAAAACCTGTTGGGTTCCATGTTTTATACAACTCCTGGTAGGCTTGCTTCTTTTCGTTTGAAAGAAGCAGGAATGGCCAGGACTCTCCCCCCTGTGCGGTAATTGAGTATAAACCCCAATGGATGCGTACCCCGAACTTTATATCGCGAAATGCCTCAATAGTTTCCTGTGAAGGATGGTGATAGTCGGCATCAATATTGTCTTCGATCCAATCTTTAACCATCCTGTAATGATGATCATTCTTTGGAAGTATGTAGTTCTCTGTACGATCAGGTTTTTGTGCATAATTACCTGCAGTGACTGCAACAAGAAAAATAATGGACAAAGTTGTTGTTTTCATTTATTATATTACTGATCTTACAGTCAATATTTTACCACTCCAATTACTATAATTATATTGGCAAAACGACGAATTTCGCCAGTTGCAATTACCAGAAAAGTATCAGGAGATTGAGCTTCCTTATAGAATTCAAAACGTTTTACTTTTTCTACGGGTATGTTGGCGCCAAGGATCTCGACAAATTCATTGTGTATCATCTGTGGAGCTTCATCAGGCGGAAGCATAACAATGTATGATTCAATAGGTATAACCTCTTTGATAACCTTCAGCACATCTGTTACAGAGAGTATACCCGGAGCAAGGTTCAAAAAGACTTTCTGAGCCCTTTCATTGACTCCTGTCGAGAAAGGGAAATTTCCATCAGCTATCAGCAACCTTGAACCATGTCCATTGCTACCTAATGCATTTAAAATTTCCGGATGTAAAAGATTTGTTTTCAACATATTTATAAAGATAACTTATTTATAAAATCTTCTTCTCAATATTATCTACATACTCCTGCAATTCAAGGTTACGAAGGAGAGGCCCTGTACGAAAAAGTATGATTGACAAACCAATAAGAGCAATAATGCCATATCCAATAAATACAGCGCTATATGCTATGGTATAATTAAACTGGGTTGACAGGTTTTTGATTGCTACGCCTGATATTGACTGGAAAATTGCACCACCTAATCCTGCTCCTACACTTGCGACACCCCACACTGAAGCGGTTGCGCTCGGGGGTACAACATCAGCCGGCATTGCCATTGTGTTAGCTGTATAGGCAGTATAACCAAAACCTGCGATAGCCAGGATAATTATTGCCCCTGCCGGACCATTTATCACAAAAGGACCTAAAATAAGCGAAAATGCCATCATTAATCCGAAAATAGCAACTGCTATCTTCCTTGCCTTATGAATCCGGACTCCCCTTTTAATAATCCATTGGGTGAACAAGCCTCCAAGGATATTTCCGAAATCAGCAACTATAAAAGGGAACATTGCAAACCATCCAATCTTGGCCAGGTTCCATCCATATACATCAGCAAGATATCTTCCTATCCAGAAAGTTATAAAATACCAGATGGGATCCATGAAAACTTTTGATAAAGTCAGATTTGAAACGAATTTATTTTTTAATAACTTTAAAGGAGGGACTATCCGTGCTTTTGATTCTTTAACCGAGCGTTCAGGGGTATAATATAAAAACCAAAACACAGCCAACCATGAATAACCCAGAGCGCCAATTACAATAAAGGTAGCCTGCCATCCATAAGATGTGCCCAGCCAGGCTATCAGGGGAGGCGCTACAACAGCGCCTATTGCTGCACCACTATTGAAGATCCCCGAAGCGGTTGATCGCTCTTCAGGTGGAAACCATTCGCCGGTCAGCTTAATGGCAGCAGGCCAGTTCCCGGCTTCACCAATTCCAAGAAGGGCACGAAAAAACCCAAACTGAAGAGGGGTCCTTGCTACTGCATGTAAAAGGCCGGCGGTTGTCCAGAAGGCCATACAGACAGAGTAACCAATACGGGTTCCAAGTTTGTCAATAATAAATCCTGAAACCGCATTAGAAATTAAATATGCAATAAAAAAACATGTAGCAATATATCCAAAAGCATCGTCAGGTATAAGTTCCCTTAAGGGGCCTTCGGCGGTAAGATAATTAAATGACAAACGATGTAAATAATTCAAAACTGTGGCTAGAAAAGCCATAATTATCATCACCCATCTCATTCTTAAGGGTTTGTTTTGTCCTAATAAACCCTCATTTCTCAGTTTATTTCGCATAATCCTTTTTAAATTATGAAACACTTAGTTTATATAATATCAGTTCCCTGTCAGGTACAGCTTACTGAAAACCACACGATTTTACACCCCCTCAATTATAGCCTGTGCCAAAATAGTTTCACAAATCTCCATAGTTTTTAGTGTATCTCTGAATGGTGAAGAAGTTTTTTCTTTTCCCGACAACAGGGATTCAATAAATTCAAAACTCTTTTTCTGAAATCCTCCGTAAACAAACAACTCATCGCTGCCAGCTATATCTTTGGTATCAAATTTCTCCCCTTCGTAATTACCGCCCTCATATAGAAATGCTTCCTTCTCCAATTCTACGTCTGCACAAATTTCTGGTGCATGTATAGTAACACGAAATATTCGTCTTCCAGAAGTCCAATTCCCAAAAACATTACAGGTTGCACCATTATCGAAATAAAGGGTTGAGCCAATCCAGTTTATATCAGGAACTATTATCCGTCTGCAATGAGATTCAATTTTAACAACTTCACCTCCGCATACCCATCTTGCTGTATCAACTGAATGAGTATAGTCGTCTAACATCCTGTCCCGTGCTTCAAGCATCGGGCGAATGTCACATTTGTTAAATTCAACAATAGCATGAGTCACAGAGCCCTTTTTAAGGCATTCTTCCTTCATTTTCTGCAACAGAGGAGACGATCTGCGCTGATGTGAAACCTGAGTGATACAACCGTTCCTCTCTGCAAGGTAAGCCAATGTTCTGGATTGGTGAATAGTCAACCCCATTGGCTTTTCAATAAAAAGATTAAATTTATGTTCCAGGCACCATACCCAAATTTCAAACATTAACTCAGGTTGACCGATTACATATACCCCATCCGGGTGAAGTTCGAGCAGCATCTTCCTATAATCAAATTGAGATTTTGCCACATAAATACTTCCTGCTGGTATTCTATAATTGAGGGCAGTTTCTTTTAATCGGTCTTCATTAAATGCACATATCCCTGAAATTTCTACATCTTCAATAGAAGCAAGTGAAGGGTAGTGTACCATATTAGCAAACCGGCCATTACCTATAACGCATATTCTTGCTTTTTTCACCATATTAATATAATCTCCCGTCAAAGTCTGTACGTCCATATTCAGGCATTAGTGGAAATTTTATAGTTTTACCATCTCTCTGGGAGCGGTAAATGGCAGTAAAAATCTCTACTGTCACCCGACCTTCTTCACCTGTTACCATCGGTTTTCTACCGTCAATTATTGCATCTATAAAATCTTCAACCTGCAACCTGTGAAAATATTCCATGGAATTGACACTATTGAAATAACCTGAATCTTCCTTTGCCCAATCCTTAAGTTTATCTTCCTCGCCAGGGATTGTCCATAAATCATTTACAGGAGGTTCAAGAATGCTTGTCATACCAGCTATAAACATGGCGCCACCATCCGTTTGGACGCCCACCGACGCACCATTATCTCCGTGTATATGAACTTTCCCATAAATACCAGGCTTCTGGGAATTACTAACAATTATATTCCCTATACCCCCATTTTTAAATTTCAAAATTGCCAAGGCAGTATCTTCAACTTCAATATAAGGATGGTTGAGGTTTTTCCATATACCGTATATTTCATCAATTTCACTACCCATAAACCATTGCAGCAGATCTAACTGATGAGGAGACTGATTTACCAGAACTCCTCCGCCTTCACCCTTCCATGTTCCCCTCCATGGATCACTATTGTAGTATGCCTCATTTCGCCAGCCAAACATAAAAACCAATCCAAGTGAAGGTTTTCCAATCTTGCCAGAATCAATCGCTTTTTTTAAACGCATACAGGGAGAATAGAAACGCCTTTGGGAAATTACTGCGATTTGTTTTTTTGCCTCTCTGGCAGCTGAAAGCATCGCATCGCAATCCTCCAGCGAAGAGGCCAATGGTTTCTCAATAAGCACATTTGCACCTGCCCTCAGAGATTCAATTGAAGGATCTCTGTGTGCGGGGTGGGGCGTACCAACAATCACAATATCCAACTTTTCCTTACTCACCATTTCTGTAACATTGGTATATGCTTTCACCCCGTATTTAGAGGCAAGCTCCTTTGAGCGTTTTTCATCTTTATCACAAACCGCCGTAAAAACTGATCGTTGTATTGTAGTTAATACTGCGGCATGTATGCCTGCAACTTTCCCGCATCCTATTATCCCGGTTTTTAATTTTTCATTCATTTAAAATATTTTTTATGGTTTGAGGATAACTTTTATTAACCCTTTTTCTTTTTTATACAGCTTGTCGAAATACATTGCCCCTTCAGATAGTGGTGCCACGGCACTTATCATACTATCTACATTGATGTTCCCTTTTGAAATAAGGTCAAGTACAGCAGGGTATTCTCCATTGATGGCACAGGAACCCTTGACAGTAATCTCCTGAGTAACCACTTTTTGCAGTGGCAGTTCTACCGAAGGAGATAAGTTACCTACTAACACCAGGGTCGCTCCCTTTCGCAGGCTATTAATGGCAGATTGTATGGTTGGAGTTATGCCTACGGCTTCAAAAGCAAAATCCGCTCCCCTATTTTGTGTGTGCTTCCTAATTTCACCAGGAATATCATCTGTTTGGCTGTTAAGAGTCACAGCGACTCCTGCATTCTTAGCCATATCCAGTTTTTCCTGCAGAATATCCACGGCGATAACATTGCATCCTGTCTGTCTCAACAACTGAATGATAAATAATCCTATCATACCGGAACCGAAGACCACAGCCGTATCGTTTATTTTTACTCCTGACAGATTAACAGCATGTAAAGCCACTGCAACCGGCTCAACCATTGCCGCCTGCTCAAAAGTGACATCATCAGGGAGAGGATAAAGAATATGTTCCGGAATATTAACGTACTGAGCAAATGCGCCATTACGTCTGTATTCGGCACATGAAACTCCCAGTACCATTCTCCCGTCACTCAAATTGTACCGACCTTTACGTGTATACCAATCATCGAGCCTGTAAATAGTCGAATCAAAAGTGACTCTGTCCCCGGCTTTCCATCTGGCAACTTTTTTACCGGTTTCGATTATAATTCCGGAGGCTTCATGCCCCATTATAATTGGTGGGATACGTCTTCCTGTACTTCCATCAAAACCGTGTACATCGCTACCACAGATCCCGACTGCTTTAATTTCAACAAGAACCTCGTTTTCGGATGCTTTGGGATCATCAACATCTTTATAAACAAGTTTATTATACTCTTCCAAGACAAGCGCTTTCATATTTTATTTTTTTATTTAGTTTTCAGAAAAAAACAATTGCTTTGGCCAATTTAATTCCCGATGAAGAAAATCATAGGTGCCTATTCCATTAATTGTGTGCGGGCCGTCAAAATACTCGATGACGCACCGATCACTTATTCTTAATTTGTCGTACACTCGGCGAGTACGGACAAATTCGTATGCGATCCACGGATCGATTCCGACATTATCTTTGTGACCCCGTTCGACCATGAATGGACGTGGGGCAATCAAATAAGCCATTTCTGCATAATTAAATGAGTGCCCCAGGTCCCACTCCGGCATTTCATATTCACTCCCCCGATACATATAAGCAGAGGGGAAATGGATATCGGCATTAATACGGACCCATTCATTAAAATCAGCAGAACAAATAGATAACTTATACCGTATTTCCAATGCGGGTATACGCATTGCTGATTTACCTCCATAACTGAGTCCATAAAATCCAATACGATCTTTATCCACAAAGGGAAGTGTCTCCAGCCAATTGAGAATCTGCGAGTGTTGTGGGGTCATGATCGAAAACAGTGAAGCTTTCAGCGGATTTGCTTTTCTCTGCATGATCCGGAATTCATTCTCACCCCTGTAAAGATTGTGAGGTGCAAAGGTAATGAAACCTTGTTCCACCAATTGAGATGTAAAACTCTTGTAAATATTATAATTTCTACCCGTTGCATCAATAGTTGAGTAAGGTGTTCCTTCCAGTCCATGCTGACAGATCACTACTGGTCTCTTTTCACCGGGTTTAATGTCCTTGGGAATACACAAGACACCCCAGGCAAAAACGTCAGGCCACACATTAATTACTACATCGTAGCCGAGCCATTTTTCTTCATCATAGATCTTTCGTGTTCGCGGGTGTAATTCTTTAAGCAAGGGTTCATCAAACCAACCAATATGTTCATACTTAAATTCCAGCCTGAATAGTTCTGATGACCTTTTGTAAGCTTTGATCGAATTGAACGAAAGCCTTTTAAGTATAAATTCATCCCGTTTGTATTCGGAATTGCGCAGAATCAGCTGCGTGTGGTTTTCCATTTGCTTTACTGCGCGTTCCTGACGTGCAAGAGGATCAAAATTAATTCGGTCATCTACGGGAAGTTTTTCTGATAAACTCATGTCCGAGGTAATTCCAAAGTATGCAACCAGTTGAGTAATGGCTTCAGGCGATCCAAAAGGCAACATATTACCGGTATCGCGATAAATAAAAGAGCGTGATCCAAAGTCTGGCCGAATCAGGGTTTCAATTCGTTTAAACTCGCGACTGACTTCTTTAAAGGCTGGAGTCTTCAATTCACCCGGACCAGTATTTGGTACATCCCTCTCCCATTCCGGACCGCGGGAATATTCCACGATCATTTTACGTGGAGCTATGAGTGTTGCGATCTCAGCGTCTCCAAACTCGTCTAATAGTCCCCATACATTGCGATAGAGTGGCTCACGCCAAAGACTATCTCTGGGCCCAAAGTAACCACTAATGAGAGTAGCGTCAATCCTGGTATCAACCGCTGCTGCATACATGGCTATCAGGCCTCCTTCACCATATCCTGCTACGGCAATATTTGTCTTTGCCGGATTGTTCCGGAGGATCCAGTCGACCGCTGCAGAAACTTTCTGTACTTCGTAGCCGGCAGGATGCCTTCCTACCTCGAAGGCAGGTGTATAAATCCAATCCCGATGCGTCCGCTGGTTAATATTAATACCTTTCGAAAAACGAGTATCACGACTCAGAAGCACAGGGCTGATTACACAGAATCCATTTTCGACCAGCCGTCTCGATATCTGCGATTCAGGATTCACACCGGGGGCAAGACCTGCAAGTTGCTCAGGGGTTTGATCAGCATCGGGTAGAACAATGATATATCCATTGCACTTACCTTTAGGTGTCAGAATTAATCCCTCACCTTCTAACTGAAGAGGGCCTGTAAGCATTGCCCAATCAGGTTGCTTAACCGGTGCCGTTTCTGTAAGATCAGGGATTGGTTTTAGAGTCGGCCATCTGACTTCGGAAATTGTGTAACCTGGCATTTCGGCTATCAGCTTTGGTTCAATGGCATCAACACCCAACATAGCCGGATTAATCCGTTCGTCAACAGCTCCTATTATTTTCTTCAGTCGGGTGCGATTGGGTGCAACGGATCTCTCATAAGCCTCAAAACTTGATTGGTCACGGTTCCAGTAATGTTCCCGCCGTTCCACAGTTTTAGAAATCCTATGGTCAAGAAATTTGTGGATACCATCTCGCATTAATTCATCCAGAGGTTCGTTCCATGTCAGAAGTTCCGTTCCCGGAAATGGCGAACCCATTTTATCCAAAACTATACGATTCAAGTCCCGCGATATCACTACCTTGTTTGTAGTGATTCTTTCGTTCCTTTGATTCCGGCAACTTGTATGGCTTACTAACAATAAAAAAGATAAATAGATTAGGGATGTATTTTTATTCATGCAAGGTAGCTTTACCAATTCATTTTGTTATCCTTTGTTTTAATCGGGTGAGGTACATTTTAAAATTTCTTCATAGTGTACGGTCATTTTCGGCGCTTTCGTAATAATCAAAATGATTACCAAGTTTTTCCATAAGAGGAAGGGTAATACGATCGAGTTTGCTCTTGATTTCTTCACTTAACGGGCCTTGAACTGCTTTCACATTTGCTTCAAGCTCGATTGTATTTCTTGAACCTATCAGCATACAGGTGATAGCAGGATTTCCCAAAATCCATTTAATGGTAATTTCTGCCATGGAAAAACCTGATTCTTTACAGAGACGTCTTATACCTTTTAATGCAGTATTTGTCTCCTCTTCTGCTCCATCTTCTCCATGCCTGCATTCTTTCGTTCTTTTACTATCAAAGTGACGGGTGCGGCGTTGCCATACCGGGATATCGTCCAGAGTAGGGTAGATGTCTGCCAATATTCCTTGTAACAGTGCCATATAGCCAATAACGCCAATTCCTTTTCCCTGGCAAAATGGCAAAGTATCATATTCAACCGCCCGACAAAGAAGATTATACGGAAGCTCATTTACCACAATTTCTTCAAGCGGCAAATTCTCCAACCTGTTACGACTAAAATTACTAACTCCGAAATGTCGAATTTTGCCTTGAGATTTCAATATTTGTAAAGTTTCTATAGCTTCACTGATTTCTGGCGGATTTTCAATAATACTTTTATCTTTTGTAAAATGTCTTATCGAATGAGGGTGCACCGGCCAGTGCACCATGTAAATATCAATATAATCAGTTTGAAGGCGTTTCAAGGATGCCTCACAATGCTCAATCAATGTTTCTTTGTAACAATTTGATGGGCTGATTTTTGTGCCAATTAATATTTTGTCTCTTGCGATTCCAATAATTGCCTGCCCCAATGAAGTTTCACTCCTTCCCTCATTGTATGCTTCCGCTGTATCAAAATAATTAATGCCCTGCTCAACTGATTCATGAACAACACTGTCAACATCTTTTTGATTTTGGTCACCCCAGTATTCTCCTCCCCCAAATGCCCAGCAACCGGTTCCGAGAACAGATAATTCAAGTCCGGAATTTTTACATACTCTTTTTTCCATGTTTACAGAATATTGTCGGTTTTTTAATAGAACTACATGTTAATAAATAACAATTTTATTCTTATCAATCAATTTTGGCTTTGGTTTGATAATTGATATTTGCATATCCTCAAAGACATCTCTTGCTGTAGTTACACCTTCGCTAACGGGTTCAACCCTGTTAACTCCATTCTCCCAAATTGACTGAGCCTCTAAAACAGGGATAAATTTTAATCCTTCGTTAGCAATGATTGTAGCTTTAAAAAGTAAAGCCGGTTGACCACAAGCAAACTCGTCTTCCTTAAGGGTCTGTAAATCAAATTCCGGAAACGAATCATTATAATCTCCTGCAAGGTTCATCTCTATC
>JAFGOZ010000319.1 GCA_016926235.1 Bacteroidales bacterium
AGGGGTTGAATTTTCAAAAAAGGAAAAACAAGTACCCATACAACAAGAAATGCTGTTAGAAATAAATAAAATAGCAGAAACTACACGTAAGACAAGAATAGCAGAAATAAAAAACATATAAAAATGTGGTTTTATAAAGAAGGTATCATAATTGATGAAAAAATACAAAGGGAAATGATGGAGCATTTGGTAGAAGAAGCCCGCCAGCGTTTCAATCGCCGCATCAAAAAAGTGTTATTGCTCCCGCCTGACATTACCCGGTATCATTCAGGTGCGGGAAAGATAACAAACATGTTGTACCATATACTGGAACAGGGTTGCCATATTGATATTATTCCAACGCTGGGGCAACATGTCCCTCACACCCGTGAAGAAAACCATTGGATGTTTGGCGATATCCCGGAAAGCTGTTTCCGTGTCCATAACTGGAAATCTTCCTGTTCCTTATTGGGAGAAATAAGCAAATAATTTGTAAGATATGTTTCTGATGATAAGGCTGACTGGGTAATTCCCATTGAAATTAACCGTGCTGTAACCGAAGGCAATTATGATCTGGTTGTAAATATCGGCCAGATTGTGCCTCATGAGGTACTGGGTTTTGCCAATCACAACAAACACTATTTTATCGGACTGGGAGGTAAATCAACCATATGTGCATCACATATGATGGCCGCCGCCTATGGTATTGAAAACAACCTTGGGCAAATTGTTACCCCTCTGAGGGGTTGTTACATTATGGCTGAAAGAGAATACCTGAAAAATGTGCCTGATGTATATGCATTGATTGTTAAAACCTATGTCAATAAAGGAGAATTGCATACAACCGGATTGTATATTGGCGAAGATAACAGCACCTATATGGCAGCAGCCCAATATGCAAAGGAACACACCATACACGTATTTGAAAAACCATTAAAAAAAGTAGTGTGTATGATGGATGCAAATGAATTTAAAAGTACATGGGTGGCAAATAAAGCTATTTATCGTACACGCAAAGTTATTGCTGACGGAGGTAAACTTATAATTATTGCTCCTGGCGTTGAACGTTTCGGAGAACAAAAAGAGGTTGACCGGTTAATCCGTAAATATGGTTATAAGGGAACAAAAAATATATTAAAGCATACGATAATAATGCGGAAATACACGCCCTTGGCCATGCTGTAGCGCACCTGATACATGGCTCTTCCGAAGGGCGTTTTAAAATTACGTATGCACCGGGTAAACTCACCCGTGAAGAAATTGAAAGTGTTGGTTTTGATTATATCAGTTTAGCAGCAGCACTAAAAAACTATAAACCTGAATCGCTCAAAGAAGGTATAAATCAATTGCATAGGGAAGAGTTTTATTTTATTCCATCCCCAAGCCTTGGCCTGTGGACAGCTAAAGAAAAATTTATTGATTCTTTGAAAACAAACCTTGTTTTTGCAAAAAGAATGAGGAAAAGGGACCCCGATGAAATGGTCTGGCAGCAACTCATAAAACTGGATAATAGAGATATTGAAAAGTATGAAACATGGCAGACAAAGTGATTATTTATAAAAAGAAATATGAAGCTATCAATTAGCAGGAATAGTTTTATAGAACTGAACGGCCGGTTCACCAGTTATGTACAAACATTTTATGATCAGGAACCTGAAATAAAACAAAACATTGTTTTAAAAGAAGAACATACCCACAGGGTCTGCAAGGAAATTGTTGCCATTGGCCAGGACTTAAATTAAATAATGATGAATTACGGTTAGCGAAAATTATAGCCTTGTTGCATGATATTGGACGTTTTGAACAATATACACGCTATCGGACTTTTATTGACAGCAAATCGGAAAACCACGCTGAGTAATGTGTTGGGTTTACCAGTTCACGGTATTTGAAAACAATTTTTAAAATCTTTAGGTATCTTGTTTTAATAACAAATCTCGCAATATAGCAGTTGACTGGTATAAGCGCATAGCCAGCCTGTTTTATAAATTATTTCGGTTTTCATGTTCATGGATAATTTAATGTTAGGTGCTTGCTATATTTTTTAATGTAGTAGCTCCCAAAAATATTTATATTACAAAATTTCATAACTACTAATCGGCATAGGAAAACTTAAGCGGCTAAGTATTTTTTCCAGCAATATTCCCTGGTTTTGATCATAATTATAACCATAGGTTGCCCTTACGCCAAAAGATATGAAATGAACCGCCCTGTCAAGTGCAATGGGCAAGCTGTCACCCTGCAATAATGCGCCAATCAATACACTGGTAAAACAATCGCCGGTGCCGGGAAAATCAGCCGGAATATAATCAATGGGCACTTTCCAGAATCGGGAATCATTTCTATTGTAAGCAATTACCGAAAATTTTTTATCTGGAGCTATATCGGGAACACCCGTTATAACAACTATTCCGGGGCCCATATCTGATAGTTGTAACATCCATTCTTTAATTTCATCTTCACCAATATCAAGACGAAAAAATTTTTCCAGTAACAAAGAAGCTTCAGTTAAATTTGGGGTAATGATATTAGCTTTTTGAATCAATGACTTCATTTCCGAAACCATTTCGTTGTTAATAGGATTATATTTTTTGCCATTATCGCCCAGCACGGGGTCAATTACCACAAGTTGGTCCTCATTTGTAAATGTCTCAATCATGCCTTTAACAATGCGGATTTGTTTATGCGAACCTAAAAATCCGCTGTAGATAGCATCAAAAACAATATTTAACTTTTTCCAATGGTCAATTACAGGTTGCATATGCTCGGTAAGATCTGCAAAGTGATATCCCAGGTACCGGCTGTGAGAGGACAATATGGCCGTTGGCAAGGGACATACTTTAATCCCCATGGCAGACATTATCGGGATCACAGCCGACAATGAAGTTCTTCCAAACCCTGAAAGATCATGAATGGCAGCAATTTGCTTGACAGGTGATTTTGATACCATTTCTATATTGTATTAGTTAATTATTCCTCCAGTTTTATTCCAGCCAGGGATCCATATCCAGGTTTGTTGAACCAAATAAATCCCTGTTTTGATATTCCACTATTTTTTTTATTTGCTCCAATAGTAATAAAGCCTCTGTATTATTTATATCTTGATCTATTATCTTTTGCAAATAGTTGATAGCTTCTCCATATTTCTGTTCGCTGATGAATTTACCGGTTATTTTTATCAAATCCTCCTTTTTGTTACTGTTATGCGTTTTGTGCTTTTTCACATTTCTATCAATGCTATTTAAAGAAAGTTGAATCGTTTATAAAATCTTCATCGTGATGCCCTAATTCTTTTTCCATAAATTCGTTTTGAATACTTTTAGGGCAATCCACAGATGGAAGATAGGGTTTTATGTCTAATACCGGTGTACCATCAAAAGCGTCAATACCTGAAACATACAGAATCCCATTTTCTAATTTTTCGAGTTTTACAATGGAAAGCCCGATTGGGTTTGGCCTTTTTGGGCTGCGCGTGGCAAATAACCCGAAATTATGTTCGTGGCTCGATGCCGGAGGATTGACCGTTGGTTCCCATCGCTCTACTTCACTGAAATGATAAAGCACGATAATATATTCAAATAAACTTATTGTATTCAAAGCGCTCCGGTATTTAGAATAAATTTCTATTGTCCCTTTGGTTTCGGGCATTAATATACCCTGGCGGGGAGCTCCGGTGGCCGGGGTATAATCAGTATGAAATTTTCCAATGGATGTA
>JAFGOZ010000320.1 GCA_016926235.1 Bacteroidales bacterium
CCGCGAGCAGATGGGGAATTTCAGGATAAAGAGAATCTACAACTCATTTGGCGATCCTGAATTTATGAATGATGATTTTGCAAGGGAAATGTGGCTCAATTTTAACAGCAATGGTGAATATTGTCTGCTCGAAGCCGCAAACAACGGGAAGGTTTATTCAATAAGTGTACTGACTTTTGAGGACATCTGGAGCAGGAATATGTTTGCACTGATGGATTTTGAACTATATGAAGGATCACCTGATCTTATAACCTTATACAACTGATGAATCAACGACAGGAAATATTGACCAGGATACTGACTGAACATTTCGGAGCCGGAATTAATCCCGGAAATTCAATAAACCGTGATGATCTTGTCAAATATGACCTGTATAATGAAGTTGAAAGAAGATACCGGAAACTGGGTGGTATACTGGATATCGTTCCCCTGAAATTCGGCGGCTGGGATATAATTCTAAAAGACTTCATTGTGGAACTGGATGAAACACAGCATTTCAACAGGTACAGGGCAATAACACTTGAATCCTTTATATATCACATGGGAAAGGGATTCGATATTTTTGACTACATAAAATATTGCAATACTTATGAGAAAGAATGCCTGGATAAATCATCCTGGGGAAAATACTGGACCAGCCCATCTACTGAAAAGCAGTTTGGCACACCCGGACAAAAAGGTGACCTAAGCAAAAATGGTTCTCCACGTTGGAAACAGAGGGCTTTTTATGATTATCTTCGGGATGTGTTTGCAATGATATACAGATTTCCGCTTATCAGGATTTCTGTTTATGATAAATTATATATCGGGTGTGGTTTAAAAAGTGTTGGTAATATTCTTTCAGAAAACAACTCCTTTGATTTGAATGAAATAGTTAAATTTATTGAGCAAAAAGCAAACCTGTTCTAATGACACTTCACGAAGCAATAGAAAAAGTACTTAAAGAGGCTGGGAAACCCCTGTCTGCCAGGGAGATTGCAGATAAGATAAATGAAAAGAAACTTTATTTCAGGGGGGACAGGGAGCCTGTACCATCTTCGCAGATTCATGCAAGGGTAAAAAATTACCCGGCCTGGTTCATGAAAACAGGAAATGGTCTGATAAGCCTTTCTTCTGACCGGCAAGATCAGTTCAATGATGTGCTAAACCAGGTACTGGATGATTTGCATAGTCCTTTCCTCCAGGATATAAGTTATCTGGTAATCATTTTATTCTTCTATAAAAGGTGGCTTGATTATCCGTCAATGCTGACAGAATACAGGATGAAAATTGACATCAACAGGAGTGAATATCTTAATCCAGATATATTCAGGTCTTTTTATGAGCAGCTGAAAGTTCAACTTGCTGAAAAGAAGAAGAATTTTGATACTGAAGTGCTGGATACCCTTTTCTCCGATAACCAGGATCTTTTCCGTGAATCTGTCTCGGCTCTCGGGAAAGCACTTAAGTCTCTCAATAAATTTCTATTGAGTGAGAAATCTTACACGGTAAAAGAATTTGGCAGAAGATTTTCAGAACTTTTTACAGGTTCATTCGCAAACATCAGAAAGACAGGGGAATACTCAACACCTGATTCTCTGAGTAAACTTATGATCAACCTGGCAAATAACGGATCTGATGGAATTGTTTATAATCCCGCCGCTGGATATTTTACATTCCCTGCTGCCTTGCAGAGGACGGCAGAACATAAGATACGCTTTTACGGAGAAGAGCTTAACACCAGAGCATATTCTCTGGGTTTGCTGAATCTTATGGCAAACGGTGCTTCAATCGAGAATGCCTACCAGGCAGATTCCATAACTTCATCAGAGCTTCCCGATGAAAGCGCTGATGTAATAATATGCAATCCTCCTTTCAATTTAAAAGCTGATTATGGCAGATATGACAAATTCTACCCTTTTAAATCGAAAGACATAATCCTTTATTTCCTGCAGCTTGCCCTCAGAAAATTAAAGCCGGGCGGGGAAGTAATTATGGTAATTCCGGAAAATATTCTTTTTACAGAAGGAGGAAGTCTGATGCAGTTCAGGAAATACCTTATTGAACACAACCTCGTCGATTCTGTGATCTCATTGCCTCCGGGTACTTTTGAGCCATATTCAATGGTGAAATCAAGCATCCTTATTCTGAAGAAAGACAGACCTTTTAATGACATCATATTTTTTGATGCTGATAATAGCAATTATTATTCCAGGGACATAAAAAATAAGTTTGTTCTTAATGCCGGACTTATTTCAAGGCATTTCAGTATTTATAATAACAGCCGGGATAAGACAGCATCGGCCGGTTCTGTTTTTAGTCAGGCAACGCAGATTTTTGAGGAGGAAGGAGCCGGATATGATGTGCCAGAAAAAAACTATGTCATTACGACGAATGAGGATGTTCGGGCAAATGATTTCTGTCTCGATGTTAAGAGATATTTTTTCAGTGATCTGAGCAATATTGTACGTGAAAACGGAACAGAAAGAATAGGTGAATTAAACACAATCCTGGAACCTTATCATAACAGAGTAACGACATGCGGGGAATCAGGTTTGTCATACCTTTCTGTTTCAAATCTTAATGCCGATTATACGCGGTTCCCGTTTGATGGTTTCAGCAGGCTGCGAAATGATGCTAAGCTGAGGGGCATGCTGATCGACTGTGATATTCTGATGGTTAACTCGATCTCAGAAAACCTGAAACCGACATTCTTCAAATACACGGATCGTAAAATATTAGTCTCCCAGGAGATACTTGCATTTATACCTGATACTTACAAGATTGATCCTGAATACCTGGTATATGAACTATCGGGAGATAATGTGAACAAGCAGGTAAAACTATTGTCGCGCGGAGCGACAATAAGGAGAATCAGAAGTAAGGACTTCTTAAAGATAAGGATCAGGCTGCCGAAATTAGCTGAACAACTGAAGATCGTGAATGCAAAAAAAGAAGCTCTTGTACAGACTCATATAAAGGAAACGGTTAGTCTGGCTGAAAGACTGAAGGTATCTGCCATAAATGAAAGGAAGATGCTTGGTGCATTCAAACACGAACTTTCTCCTTTAGCAAGCAGCCTGAAGGGAAACATTCAAACCCTTGGCAAATTCCTACATCGGAAGATTGAGGAGGACAAAGTGCCGCAAATGACTGATAAAGTATCTGCAGCAACTCTTTCCCGGGACCTGAAGGGACTACTGTCAGATATGATCAACAGCGCTGACAACCTGCTCGGATTGACAGAAAGCATAAGTCAGATACTTGACGTAACGAGGGAGGATATCACTTATGAAAACGTCTATATCAAGAAATTCATTAAAGAACAGGTTGCAAAATGGGAACATAAGAATATATACAATATTGTCTTTCACGGTGAGGAGAATGAAGCTCCCGATGTAGAATGTGCGCTGAACCGCGACCAATTTGCATTACTTGTAAGAAATTTCCTTGAGAACACAAATAAGCACGGATACACAAACAGAACTGATAAATATGATCTGTCTGAGTTAACTGGTCCTTCCAGGAATATTGTTTTCAATGCTTTCCGCCAGGAAGAGAGTATAATAATTGAGATGATAAATGATGGCGATCCCTTTCCTGCTGATTTCACATTTGAAGATTTTGTTAATTTCGGTGGACGCGGAGGGTCGGCAAAAGGTTCGGGCATAGGTGGATTCCTGATGAAAAAAATCGTTGATAACCATAGGGGTGATTTTAAATTAATTGAATCAGGAAGGAGCCTTACGATACCACGGAATATAAAAACCGGAGGCAATTGGCCATCCGCAGTACAGCAGATTAGAGCAGGCATCTACTTCAGAATAATTTTACACGAAAAATACTTTTAAAATGCCAGGAGCTGATTATACAATTATGATGGTAGAAGACGAACTCGATTATGCCAGGACATGGATCGAAAAGGCTTTTGAAGAATATGATATCGACCTGGTGCATTACGAAGACTGGGAAACGGCTTTCTCAAAACTTAAAGCAGAACCTGACAGGTTCGATGCCCTTATACTTGACGCAAAGGGCAAAATTACCAGGGATGATGCCTCTGAG
>JAFGOZ010000321.1 GCA_016926235.1 Bacteroidales bacterium
ACAAGGCGTACAGTGCTTATGTAATGATATACAAGGACGGTAATCCTGAACCGATAGAATACATAGTCTCAGAAACCCAGGGCGAGGGATTTGGGACGCTTACACGAAATTATCCGTTTGATCCGAATAGTACCTATGAAGCAGAGGTTGTGCTTAATTATGGTACAGGGATTGAGATGAGGAGTGCTAAGGTAAACATAGTAATTCCTGGAGACCACCATACTGATGCTCCACAAACAATCGCTTCCGATCATGCTGGGCATTCTGATACAGAAACATACTGGGATATATTGGGTAATAAGGTCGTCGTTTTGGCTTTGGGCAAAGGTGATATATTACAAGGTATCGAACATAATTCAGGGATGACACCTTATTTCGTATCTCGAACTGCAACAGATGGAGGCAATAAAATGACACGGTATTTTATGGTCGCGGATAACGATTATACGCCTTATGGTATGTCGTCCCCAATTAATATAGACCTAGATACTTACTGGTTTAACCACCATATGCACGCGAAAGATACTGCAGGAGAACATAAAACACCTGATGGGAAACTTACAATCAGTTTCCCAAATTACCGAGCATTTAATGAGCTTATATTTGATGGAAGGCTAATATCTGAAAAAGCAAAGCTATTTATCTGTCTTTATGACCTTGATGATAATTTTACACAAATAGATAATGATTTAGTTAAGGAGAAAGTCATTATAAAAATAAATGGTCAATCTCCTGATCCAAATAATGCGACAGAATTGACAAGCGTAGTTATAGCTCCTGATAAAAAGTGGCAAGTATTTGAGTTTTCTTTTAATTCAAATTTACTGGTTTTTCCTGAAATTAGTGCTACGCTTGGAGTGTATCCAGAACCCGAAATCAATACTATTACACTTGAGCTGGATCAAAATGATATTGGTTGGGCTGTTGAAGTAGATTGGGCTGTTATACACTATGATGCTATGTCACCAATATTTCTCATTCATGGCGCAAGCCAAGATCATACTTTTTGGGAAGGAGTTGATAGTCAATTTGGAAATATAGATTTTGATGACACTCTGGATGATAATAATTATACATATAATTACGAGGACATTGATATTTCAGGTGCAATAAATGGTCGGGATGATGTGGGAGGTGCACGAGTTATTGAGGGGGGATATCAGCTCGCTCAAAAAATACCTCAACTGGTTAAAAAGTATGGTAGTTTTTCATATAACATAGTAGCGCATAGTAAAGGAGGTCTGTGGTTTCGAAGTGCTTGGGAAATGATGCATGATCCATCGCCTCCAGATCCGACAGCCAAATATCTCAACATTAGTACTATTGTAACCCTTTCAACTCCTCATACTGGATCAGTTCTGGCGGATTATGCAAATACAATGATATCAGAGTCGGAATACCAACTTGGGCTAGGTGCTACTGGATACCTACCTGTGACAGGCGATGTGCCAAATTTTTACGAATTTCTACGAACCGAACATTGGAATGAAGATCCGGATGAAGTAAATATGAATCATGATTACTGGAATATGTCATACTATGACTTAGATTTTAAAAATGTAAACAGTTTTAATTTACATAATGTTCCTAAAATACGTAATTATGTGAATTTTGACGATTCAACACCTGAGTTTTTTGGATTAACTGCTGACGCAGATAACAATGGAAACAATGTAATAGATACTTGGTTTTTAGGACTTACAGGAGAGTGGGCACCATTAAATTTTGTATATCGAAATGATGTTTCAAATGAAATTTTCTTTACAAATATATATCAAATCATAGGTAATGAGGCTTATTTTAATTCTGTAATAGTTAATGATCAAATACATTTTAGTGATAGGGTTACTGAATCGATTTTTCGACCAAGTGATTTATATGTAACAGTAGACTCAGGTAGAGGGAATTCTCCGGCTTTTTCAGGCTCTACAGAAATTCTTACAGACATAATTAGTCACATTTCTCTAATAGTATGGTGGAATGGAGAAGAACCCTCTGCAACAAATCATGCAACAATCTGTTCGCATGAAACTTCAGAATATTTAGTTCAACGACATATTTGGGATTTAAGATAGGAGGTATTTTATATGAAATTTCTAAAGATTTTTTTTGCAAGCACATTATTGATATTTATCGGTTTCGGCAATGTGCTAGCAGGTTGGAGAGAAGTGAATGAGAGAGAAACATTAATTCCCCTTCGTTCGAAAGGTGGTGGCACATTAGCTTTTATCAGTTATCATTCAGATGGTTATATATTCTTTGCAGATGTGGCTAATGAAATTCTTCGAGTACAAATGACCGACAGTTCTATTTTGGAATATAATTCAGAGCACCTAAAAGGCATGAATATGATGAAAGATGCTCAAGATAGGAATAAAAGATTTGAATGGTACCAAAAAGAACCTGTTTTATATTATGTAACTAATATGAAAAGTTATAAAAAAGGGGTTGTTCTTTTTCATAATGACAAAAAAATAAGAAGAGTTGTTCAATTTATCGATAAAAAGCTAAACGTTATCAATGCATGGGCAGATGAATATATAATGTTAAATGATAAAACTGTACCTGAAGCCGTTGCTGTGACAGAAGCTGGTGAGATATTTGCTGTTAGCGAAAAAGGTGAGATTTTAAAATATGATTTCAACGGAAAGATAACGTATCGTTTAATTATCTCTGGTTTATTTAATGAGTCTCGGATAGTTGAACCAGTCGAGTTGCCAGATTATGAAAAACGATATTATTCGGAGCAGAAAATAGATGAATTAAAAAGACGATTTCAAAAAGATTCATATTCTCTTACAAAAAATCTTCAAGAACGCGATAAAATGTTACCTGACCCAATATATCTTAATGGTCCTGAAATTCCTTCGAATATTAAAGCGTTGGAAGTCACAAATTACGGTAATATCCTTGTTATGGATGATAATACGATTTTTGAAATCAACTATCGTTCTGGATCTATTGAACCGCTTGATATTAGGGGTGTTTCTTTAAAAGAAAATGAAAAATTTATAGAAATGAGGGTCAATAAAAATTTTTTATTTATTGCGAAGCGCAAGGTCTAATACCTCGTCGCTTGCGGCGATTAAACAGATTTAATCCTTACTTGATACCCCGCTGCTTGCGG
>JAFGOZ010000322.1 GCA_016926235.1 Bacteroidales bacterium
AGGTGCCAATGTCCCTGAATTCCCACACCGGTTACCGGAGCTCCTTCTGCAAGGAGACGCTTAAGAAGTAACATGGAACTGGCGTGTTTGCCTTTGTTTTCAACTGCGCCTTGCTCGATGTTGTAGTCGTTGTAGTATAGCTCAGCGTCAGGATCAGCTTCATGTGCCCACTTGAAGGCCAGCGTCAGAACATCGGGCCCGACGGCCTGATACCAACTGAAAGTCCGGAGATTTTCTGTCTTACCGTCACCTCCGTCTGCTATCGATTCATTAAATACATCCCAACCAATTATACGTCCTTTGTATCTCCCAACTACAGTCATGATATGACTCTTCAGACGTTCCAGAATGACTTCCCGGCTTGCCTGAGGGCCTGTGTTACCGCGACCAGCAAAACCTGCCATGCTGGGGCGCGGAGCATCAGGAGCCGATGCTGCTGGTGGAGGAGTTGCAGGTTTGGTTGCAGGTTGGATTACAGGTTGGGTTGCAGCCCTGGCTGCTTCTTCCACGACCGGATTTTTTTCCTGGAAAAACCATTGCGGCGACTGAGAATGCCAGGCTAAGGTATGTCCCCAAACCTTTAAGCCATTCTTCTGACACCACTCAACCATTGCATCGCTTGCTGTAAAGTTGTACTTATCCTCCGAAGGATGGATTGGCTGCGGTTTCATGCAATTTTCCGGGGTAATGATGTCGTATTGCATTTTAATGTGTGCCGCTTCGACCTCAGAGATCTTTGTCAGATCATTTGCAGCTCCAATAAGAAATTTCCCTGCGTATGCTTCTTTTAACGTCTTTTGGGACGCCTTTTGAGTATTGTCCTGACCGTATGCAGAGACAGCTATTACCAAAATCAGGAAGAAGTTGGTAATCAAATTTCTGTTGATCATATTCTATTTTCTTTATGTTAATTTATAAACGCAATTCAGCTTAAATATACAAATATTATTCATTTCCTTTATCAATTATAAGGCATCTTCAGGTGGAACATTCTTATCTGATTCTCAATTTATTATTATGGTTGGCTGTGTTACAGGTATGGCCGATACAATTGGATCAAAATCATATAGGTATTTGAAGTTTCTGTCATTTGGGGAACAACCTTTAAATAATCTATGAACAGGAAATATTTTATATATGATATTGAGAGCTGTACTTTTTTATCCAATATATCAAGCTCAATCCTGCTATAAAAATCGAAATTAATAACATCTCAATTGAACCCAGATATAAGTTAAATCTTTCGGGTTCTGTCACTCTCAAGTTGCTATTCAAATCAATGTGCATACTACCAAACATTAATACTATCCAACCAAAATGGAGAGCCCAGGAGTATCCTATGTGGCCCGTTTGAAGAATCAGGCTATTCCTTATAAATCCTACAAGGAATAACGTTGCTAATGTTGAAACTCCAATAATACCCCTGTCTTTGAAAATCCACATGTAAAATACGAAGTGTATCAAAGCAAAGCATCCTGCTAATCCAATTGATGCAATTATTGGTCTGATTTTTCTTTTATTAACCAATGCAAATAACAAAATTGCTCCTAAAACAATCTCTTCATTAAGAATATAAAATATATCATGGTAATAATCTCTCCAATTTGTAAATCTGATCTGCACATTATGCTTATTGGCAATGTACTTCATTATCAATAGAGAGCAAATTGCAACTACCCCTGCAAGTGTTATGGATTTCGCAATTGTTATTATATCTAATTGTAATCCAATATGTTTAAGGAAATACTTATTCCAAAGCAAGTAGCTAAAGAAAAGTATCAATAATGAGCCAACAGACGAATTCCACCATCCACCAAAGAAGTAGTACGAAAAAAATCCATACGATAATACTAATAGGGAAAACAGTATTTTTCTTTTTAATCTAAGTATCATCTTGGCAGAATGTCTTTTTTAGATAGTCCACAAGGGTTTCCGTGTATGGTACAGTATGACGATTCGAAGCGCAAACCTGTCAGACTGCCACAAATGTTATTATTTGTACCGTCCAGGTTATGTGCAGGATTTTTCCCCCCTTTTAAACGAGTTTTGTATTGAAATACAATAGTGCTCCATTTTCATTAGGTCTGAGATTGAAAATGAAGTTGTGTTTTTCGAAATTGGTTTTAAGTTCATTTTCCGAATATAAATTGCCATGTATTATTACTTTAGGGTCTTTCTTTTCAGGGACAGGCACACTGCAATAAAAAACAGATCCGGTTTTCATCACTCTCTTTATTTCTTTAATAAAATCCTCAAGGTCTCCAAGGAAATTTAACGAGAGATCGCAGATGACTATATCGAAAAACTGATCGCTAAAAGGTAATTCATTTGCAGCAGAGACGAAGAACTCAGCATCAGTAAAATGATGAGCCTCAAATTTTCGTGCTGCCTGCTTAATCAATCCGGCGCTAATATCGATACCTGTATAAGAAATGTTTGTGTTTAGCAGTTCTGAAGAGAATCCACTACCTGTGGCTATTTCAAGAACATTCTTATTTTGTATAGTCTGGTATTCCTTTTTAAGGAGTTCAAAATGTTTTGCTATACTTCCTTTAAATTTTTTAGGGAAAATGGATTTTTGTATTATCGAATCATAAGCAAATGCAAACAGATCACCGAGCCATGGTTTGAATTTTTTAATTCTCCCTTTGTCATCTAAGATAAAATTTATCCCGTCTTTCCGGATAACTTTTATTGTTTCTTTTGTTTTCATATATAGTTACTATTAAATATTCTGGTTCCACCTGCTTACGTCGGCCCGGCAATATGGTGAGTTTGAGCTGTCCAACGTAGCCTCAGGGTAGTCTGCCCCCAATTCACCCGTCTCAGGCGGGGTAACGAAGCAGTTCTGCCGTGTCCCGAGCGACCTTAGAAAGTAACGGGAGTGTAAGGAGGATATGCCTGAAACGATGAAGCGTAGCGAAGACTGCGGAAGCGCACTATTTGCCATCTTAACACTTCGTAGCTTAAGCTAAGTCTGGTTTCCGGTTTCAATAACCAAACAAATTTATCCTGGGTGCTGGAGTAAAAGTTTAGGATCCGCCAAAAGGGGGGTGAAGCAATCCCACCTTTGCAGGGCAAAAACCGTGGTAACTTGTCCCGCCTTAGATAGATAACAGCTTGCCAATATTGTCGGTTTTTGGCCTGTGTACTAGATTTCAGATTGTCTTACGCATTTAGTCAAGGGCTTTTTACTTCAATACTGGTAATCAATGTTACATTAATGTTATACCTTACCTCCTTTTATGAGAAGCCATATAGCAAAGGACATTTCACCAACAATACTTGGTATGGCTACTAATGCTAAAAAGATTGAACTGTACTCTTCATAGTTTTGGAGTAAGAAGTGTGCCCCTGTATCAACCATATACATAATTCCTGAAATGACTAGAAAAACTGCAATTACTTTTGGTTTTCCAATAATTCTGCCTATTAAAATAAGGTGTATTCCAAAAAAGAATAGCCCGATCAGCCATATGATATTAAAATTATCAACTTGTCTTAAAATTTCATTACTGGAACTTGATAGTAATGAAACAGGAAGGGCAAATATTGCTACGGCCATTATAGCAGCATGCATCATTCTGAATAGTGTACTTAATCCTGATAAATTATGGTTTTTATATAATTCATACAATGCCCATGCGACAACAATATCAAAAACCACGGTAATCAAGAAAGCCATTATACCGAATCTTACAATCACATGATTCTCCTGGATAGTAACTAAAGGATCTTTTATAATTGACTCGAGTACAAAGAAATTAGCAAATATTGCAGCAAAGAAAATAATCAGGTAGCTAACACCTGCAATTATCGAGAGTTTTCTTGGTTTCATAATTTTTATTGCTTTTTGGGTTATTTATATTTTAACAATTTAACCAATTCACTTGTTCAATAAAATTCTATTATGTATGTTGCTAAAAGGAGTCTAATTCTGCCTGTTATAATATCTTAACTCTGTCCGTAAGAAAATCAACTATTTTATCAAATTGATTATTATAAATATAACTGAGCATCTCAGTCATGTTAATACTGTTGACAATGCTTTCAGGATACGGTTTGGTAGATAATCTTTCTTGAAATCGCTTAATGTCAATTATATATTTTATGTTATGTATAGTTGTCATATGTAAAAAATACATTATATTTGTAAAGTATTATTTGCATATGAAATACCCTCTAGTATAATGAAACTTGGTAATAATATTCGTCGTTTTAGGTTTGAAAAAGATGAAACGCCACAATTGGAACTTGCTAATGCAGTTGGAGTTACACGTCAAACTATCTTTTCAATTGAAAAAGGGAAATTTGTACCCTCAGCTCTGCTGGCTCTCAAAATAGCCAGATTCTTTAATAAGTCTTTTGAAGAAGTGTTCTATTTAATCGAAGAAGCATAAAAACAACTTAAATAACAAGGAGGATTTAAATATGAAATCACAAATGAAAGTAAATACAAACATTTTATTGATATTCAGTATTATAGCCGTGGTATGTTTATTTTATATCCTTTTGCAGGTGAATACTAACCTGGTTGATGCAATAAATATTTATCAAACTGAGTACAAAGCAATACACTATATAATTGGGCTTTCATATTTTTTTATCCTTATTTTTCATCTCTGGACCATCGTTTACATCTTTGTGCATTTCCGTCACTTTGAGGAGCTAAAGACGTTCAAGATAATCCTGTTGATTATTGGAGTTGTCTCTCTCTTTTCATTAGGTGGTGAAAAAGTAATGATTGATGAAATAGCCAAACAGTACAGGGCAGGTCTTTCTATTACTGAGTTAAAAATACTTAATGGTTTTCATTTCTTTAATGCTGTATATATACTGGGAATCTTTTTATTTTTACTAAAAACTTATAAACTTATAAGTTATCAGGATGTTAGATCAACACCAATTGATGAAAGAATGTTTATAATAGCCCAATTCCTTGGTATCATATCGGGTATCATGGGTTTATTGTTTGTTTTTCATAATATCATTTTCATCGACGAAAAATTATTAATCGATAAATACTGGGTATTCATTCCTTTTTTCGTAATGTTTCTAACACCTTATGGATTGGCTGTTCTCTATTGGCTATCCTTAAAACGAAAGCAAAAAATAGTTAACTGGTATGATGAAAAGCAACTTCAGGATGTATTAAAATCCTCCCTGACAACACTGATAATATCAATACCAGGCATTGCAGTCTTTTTATTTATAAAAATTCCTGTTCAACTATATTTTTTTCTGTATTATCTTTTTTTAGTCTTATTTGTATTTTCCAGTACTACATTGTATTTCTTTAAATTAAAGGATAATTGTTGAGAAATTATCATTTTAATAACACTCGAAACCAACCAGTAATCAGAGAATGCTGAAATGATTTATTCCGGATATTTCAGGAAACTTACCAGCTAGTCCCAGCTATCTCATATATAATGAATTGTCTGTAATGGTCTGGCTGTATAATTAGTGAGCGTTATCCTTGTTAATTCTGGAAGAATCAACAATCCCAACCCTTTGACAGAAGGTTTCTTTCGCCCGGGGGGGAGGCCATTAATTACATGATCCGTGTCACAAGGCGATTTATTTTAATGTCTGGTTACATCTGATACAATGGTCCCGGTGGACACTTAAAACAGAGCCGCAATTTATACAAGTCCTTCGTTTTGATTCAAAAACCAGAAAGCTGTCTATTCCATTTTCTTTTATCATTGCCAGGTTTTCAATGAAGCTTGTTCGATATTTTGTACGGTACCTTTTATCAAGATCTTTTATCCTCTTACATGGAAATTTTTCACAATCATAACAGAATTTTGATGTTGTGTTTTGCAGGTAATTGCACCTTGTAACAATACATTGTTTAACAGAGATTGCTTTGTCCGGGGATTTGATCCTGCAACCGGGACACTTGTTTTTATCCCGCAGAAATGCGATGCAAGTCCCGCAGTTCATACCACAGGGTGCAATAAGATGTTTTTCAAAGGATACGGGCTTGATCATATGTGTGATCTTAAGATTTAATCAGGTCTTTGATCTCATTGAGATGCAATATAAGATGTCTTGGGAAATCGACAATCATTGAACGCAGAGTAATATTTTTTTCTGGTCCTGAGATCCACTCCGCTTCCAGCTTTTCATCATCTACATTATTTATTACATGACAAAAATGAAGGAGTGAATATTTCCATAACTGGATCATATTATTCCA
>JAFGOZ010000323.1 GCA_016926235.1 Bacteroidales bacterium
AACGATATTGAAAGTATTTCGGTGCTTAAGGATGCTGGTAGTGCAGCTATTTACGGATCGCGTTCTGCTAACGGGGTAATACTGGTTACTACTAAAAAGGGGCACCTTAACATGAAACCGTTGGTAACGTTCAATTCATCAGTAGGTATCCAGAATACAGATATTCTGTTGAAGCCTGTTAAAGGTTATCAAAATGCCCTCTTAAGGAACGATTCGTATGTTAATGCAGGGTTAAATCCCATTTATACTTCTGATGAAATACTCGGGTTTGCTGCTGGTGACAGTGAATGGGGACTTGAAGCTGTTATGAAAGATGCATTGCAACAGAGCTACAATGTTGGTGTACAAGGTGGTACTCAGGCTACTTCTTATAATGTGTCGTTTGGATACTATAACCAGGAAAGCAATTTTAAAGGTCCTGATTATGGAGTTGAGCGATATAACTTCCGTAGCAATATAGTTACCGACTTAGGACGTATGAATTTGACAACAATATTGGCTTACGACCGAAAAGAAAGCAAATCAGACCGCGGTGGATTATGGCTATCGGATGTTATGCGAGTGCCTACCTATAATACCTATAATATTTATCCTGATGAAAATGGTAAATATTATAATAATGAAATTGTTTCCGGTGGTAACTTCCTGGCTTCCTTGTATCATGGAGGGGTGACAACAAACGATAATGATCATTTCCAGGGCATCATAACCGGTGAACTTGATATTTGGAATGGTTTAAAGGCCAGGGGTGTACTTGGGTATGATCTGACTTCGGAGCACCGATTGATTAAAAGAAGGTATTATCCGGTTTATGATTATGTGAACAGACAAAACATTGTGAATGCTTCGAGTTCCAATGAATTTCATATTGAAGACTATAACGGAAAAAATACGATGCTGAATACCCAGTTTTTACTGGATTATAGCAAGACTTTCAACGAAAAACATAATGTAACTGCTCTGTTTGGGTATACCACAGAATCATTCCGTAGGGAGAGAAATGAAATAAAACGTAATTATGTTGATCCCGATCTTTATCAGGATACGGATAAAACAATTTATAGCAAAGAAAGCTACAACACCCCAAACGGTAGGGCCGAACGTGCGCTTCACTCCTGGTTAGGAAGGGCTTCCTATTCATACATGGATAAATATTATGCCGAAGTTAGCGGACGTTACGATGGTTCGTCGAGGTTTACAAAATCTGAACGCTGGGGTTTCTTCCCTTCTGTATCTATGGGTTGGAGAATCTCAGAAGAAAACTTTTTTTCTTTCTGGAATGAAAGGTTTGGCGACCTGAAAATACGCGGATCGTATGGTGTCCTTGGAAGTCAGTCGGTTGACGACTACCAGTTTTTTACTACTTACTCGGTCTATACTAATCAATATGGGTTCAACGATACTTCTGTTACCGGCACTGGCTATACTTTTGGGAACAGCCAGCTGACGTGGGAAAAAACATCAACGTTTGATATTGGTTTCGATGCTTCTCTGTTAGATAATTCATTGACAATAACCTACGATTTCTTCAATAAATATACCACCGATATTTTGCTCACTCCCCAAACACCAAGCACACTAGGAGGTGCAGTGTCAAAAGCAAATATTGGTGAAATGCGAAACAGGGGCTGGGAAGTGTCGGTTAATTACAGGTTAAACCATAACAAATTTCATCATGTCTTTGGATTTAACATCGGAGATACCTTCAATAAAGTAATGAAATATGGAGATCAGGATATTTCAAAAACCGATGAAATAGAACGCATAATCCGCGAAGGGGTTCCTTTGTATAGTTATTATGGGTATAAAACTGATGGTTTATTTATGAACGATGAGGAAATACACAATGCTGCCTTGCCTATTGGTGCTACTGTTCAGCCTGGTGATGTTAAGTATGTCGATCGAAATAAAGATGGGATTATTAACGACAACGACCGTTATATTCTGGGTAATGCTTTCCCACGTTATACCTATGGATTTAACTATATGTTGAACTGGAAAGGTTTCGATTTCAATATGCTGTTGCAAGGTGTAGGAAAACGCGACATGGCTTTAAGGGGTGAAATGGTTGAACCCTTTCATGGAAGTTATTATTATGTTATGTTTGAGCATCAGCTTGATTATTGGAGTCCTGGCAACACAGATGCCAGATATCCACGACTGGTTAATAGCGCTTCACCTTCATATTCAAATAATTACAGCTACTCTTCTGATCGTAATATTTACGATGCGGCCTATCTTCGCCTTAAGAACATACAGTTGGGCTATACTCTTCCCAAAAATATAACCCAAAAGGCTGGAATTGGAAAAATAAGGGTTTATGTGTGTGGTCAGAATCTGCTGACTTTTTCAAAAAATAGTTTTATTGATCCGGAATCTTCAGAGTTCGGAAACAGTATGAATGCCAGCGGAGCAAATAGCGGACGAAACTACCCAACCTTGAAATATTATGGTGGTGGAGTTGAAGTTGAGTTTTAGTTGAATTAATTAACAAAATATACTATGAGAGTTGTATTATTTAAACATCTGGCATGGAGTTTACTAGGCTGCATGATTTTGTTGGCAGGATGCGTCAAACTTGACGTTACTCCTACTGACAAGTTTACAGACGAAACATACTGGACATCTCCCGAAAAAGCTTCTTCTTTATTGAACATGGCTTATCGTCAGATGAACAATCCTGGCTTGATTTTTCGCAATGAAAGACTTAGTGATAACCTCTACAATGGCTATGGAAATGACGATGTAAGGGTTATAGGAAATGGACTCGCCAATGCTTCCACTTCATTGTTTAATAGTTTCTGGGGCGATATATATGGTGGAATTAAAACTACCCACACGTTTCTGGCAAATATCGACAGGGTGAATATTGATCAAAACCTTAAAGAAAGGATGAAAGCAGAAGCCCGCTTTATCAGGGCATTTCTCTATTTTCAACTAACCAATTGGTATGGTGATGTTCCTTTTTTTACACAGGATATAGATATGGAAACAGCTAAAACAATTGTTCCTACACAGCAGGCTACAATCGTTAACTGGATTCACACTGAGTTGGAGGAGATTGCTGAAATTTTACCAACAAAATCTGAGTATGCCGTCACCGACAGAGGCCGTATTACCTGTGGGGCTGCAATGGCCCTGAATGCCCGTGTTGCCTTGAATTTCAACGATTGGGATAAGGTGAAGGAATATGCCGGTAATTTAATTAATGATACAAAATATGGTGAATATTCCCTTTTCTCTGATTACCAGGAGTTGTTTTACAGGGTTAACCAGTACAACAATGAGATCATTCTCGATATTCAGTATGTTACCGATGAACGTACCTGGGGTGAAATTTCAAAATACGTACCCTTTAGTTTACCAAATGTACAATATACTGAATCTTGTCCAACCCAAAGTTTGGTTGATACTTATCTTATGAAAGATGGTAGCAGCTGGGATGAATCAAAAGATCCGTACGAAGGCCGTGATCCGCGTATGGATATGACCATCGTGCGTCATAATAGTAAAATTACCCAAAAGGATGGCGTTTCATATACAATCAATGTTGACCCCAATGATCCGAAAAATACCACGAACGATTATATTGGCAGGGTGAACGGAACCCAAACAGGTTATTTCTATCGTAAATACTATGATCCTGATCCAAAGGCCTGGACAGCCGGGACTTCATGGGATTGTAATATCAATTTCATTACATTGCGTTATGCCGATGTGCTTTTAATGTATGCTGAAGCAATGAATGAATTGGAGCAGATGAATGATGAAATCTGGATCAAAACCATACAGGCATTACGCATGCGTGCCGGATTTGATGATTCTTCTCTGGCCCTGGATTATCCTTCGGGCGGAAAAGATATAATCAGGAAAATTATCCGTGACGAACGTAGGGT
>JAFGOZ010000324.1 GCA_016926235.1 Bacteroidales bacterium
AGTTATGAAAGTCATGGGTTTCTTTCCCATAAGTTCTTTTGACATCCTCAGCAGGTTTCTTGCATCATGCTTAAACTTAGTATCGGCTACTTCTTGAGCTATCCAGAAACGTGTTTGGTCATCCATCATAGCAAAGAGATATTTCATGTTGCCTTTGAATTTGATGTATATTTCGTCTGCTCTCCAAGTATCACTTACATTAGGCTTAATTTTCTCAAGATACTTAGTCATCAATGCAATGTACTTCTTTATCCATTTCAAAATTGAAACATGACTAATGTTTACGCCCTGAAGTTTTAGGAATTTCTGAACATTTCTCAGGCTCTCACCTGTAAAATACAACTGCATAGCAGAAGTGATAACTTGAGGCGAAGCCTTCATTCCCTCAAAACCAACATTCACACTGAAACGTTTACCACAAACTTTGCATCTGTAACGTTGAAGGTCATATTTTTTGTTGTGACGAACTGCATCTTTAACTATGTTTTCTGAACCACAAAAAACACAACTTCTTGTACTCAAAGGAGCAATAACTACGTTACGTTTAACCTGTTCCCTCATCTTTAAACTCAGTTCTACCGCAAAAATGTGTTTACATTTGACGTGGCGATATGTGTTGTCGGGGCAGGTGCAGAACCATTCGCCATCTATTTTGTTTATTGTGTATTCTCCGTTTCCGTTTTGGCTTTTAACGGTGTAGAGAAGTGCATCTACCTGATTAATTTGATTATCTTTTGCTTGAGCGATCACTAAGCCTCTTTGTTCTCTTTTCTGCTCAAGTGCTTCTATGCTCAACATATCTGTTTTCACCACTAACTATTATGGTACCACAATAATATAAGTATTATGGTACCATAAATAGCAAACGTTAAATATATTATGGTACCATCAATAAGTGGGTAACTAAGTGATAAAGAAATCAAATGAGAAAAGGTGACCTAGTGACAAAGTGCACAAAGACAATCAAAATTACATTAGAAAACTACCAGAACATAATAGAGTTAAGAGCTCATTTAATGCTTAAAGAAAAAGAGGACAAAACACCCAACGATGCAATAACATACCTTTTCCAAAAGGTAAAAGAGGAAACAAAAAATGAAAGCTAAATTACAAAAACAATTAGCTTACAAGTATAAAGAAAAGAAACATTACAAACATGTAATCGTTGTGCCTGATGAAGCAATAAGTGAATTAGGTTGGAAAGGCGGTCAGGCACTAGAGTTAATGGTTAAAGATGGAACATTAAAAATCAAATTATCCCAAGAGGAAAACCTATGAGTCACATAACTGAAGTTCATGCTTACATACACATTCTTAAAGAGCTAACAGAAAAGAAGGGCTGGAAAAAAGAGCAGATTTACACTCAAAATGAAACACAAAACAATCTTTTGCTTAAACACCAACTCGATAAAGAGACACCCGAAAATATTGTCAGTATCGACCCAACCAATTTTTATGTTATTGAAGCAAAAAGCACACGCATAATGGTGAATCAAGCATTAAAAGAAGCGAAATACTATGCCGAAAAAATTAATCAAAGTCAACATATTAAAGCCCTATTCGTTACGGGAATCGCTGGAAATGAGCAAGAAGGTTATGTATCCAAAAGTCAATATCTGCAAAATGGTACTTGGAAGGACATCACCCAAAATGATGCAGAAATAACAGGGTTAATCTCCAAAACAGAGGTTGATGATATACTTCGAACAAATAACCCTGTTTTCAAGGATGTTGAAATATCTGATAAAGATTTTCTTAAAACAGCAGAAGAAATAAACGGAGTTTTACATGAAAATGGGATAATAAAAGATGACAGGGCAAAAGTTATTTCTGCTATTTTACTTGCGCTTTCACTAAAAACTGAAATCCCGTTAACTGGCGAGTTACCTGTAATAGTGAATCAAATAAACACAATGGTTGATCTTGTTCTTAGAAGAGAAAATAAAATAGATTTTGCTAGATTTATTCATATCCCAGAACCTTCAAGTAGTGACAACCATACAAAATGGAAAACAGCCATTGTAAAAACTATCGAAGCTCTTTACGGTATAAATATTCATTCTGCTATGCGGTCTGGAAAAGATGTGTTAGGCAAGTTTTATGAGGCTTTTTTAAAGTATGGAAATGGTGCAAAAGATTTGGGTATTGTATTAACACCACGCCACATTACGAGATTTGCAGCAGAAGTGATGGATATTCAAGCAAATGATTTGGTTCTTGATCCAACTTGTGGTACTGGCGGTTTTTTGGTAGCTGCGTTTGAAGAAGTCAAGCATAAAGCTTCAGAAGCGGATTTTAACAAATTTAAAAAATATGGGTTGTATGGAATTGAAGATAAAGACCCCATAGTTGCATTGGCTTTAGTAAATATGATTTTTAGGGGTGACGGAAAAAATAATATTAGTGAAGGAGACTGCTTCGCAAATTGGTACACCTCAGCAAGTAAATATGATGATGAATTACATCAGAACATATCTTTTGCGAAAACATTAAAAAGAAAGGGTGAAGGGCGTGTTCCACCCATAACAAAAGTTTTGATGAATCCACCATTTCCTAAAAAGAAATCTGATAAAAAAGAATATCTCTTTGTTGAACATGCTTTAAAACAGATGCAAAATGAGGGACTTCTTTTTTCGGTTCTACCATATTCTTGCATGATAAAGGGGGGGGGCTATCTTGCATGGAGAACAAGGTTGCTCAGAGAGAATACGCTTCTAGCTGTTGTTACATTTCCACCAGAGCTTTTTTCACCTGTAGGAGTTAGAACTTGTGGTATCTTTGTGAAAAAAGGGGTTGAACAAGGCACTAAAAAAGTTCTTTGGTTACGCATTATGCACGATGGTTTTAGGTTAAAAAAAGGGCGAAGAATTGAAGTAAAAGAGGAACAAGATGATTTGAAAAATGTCAAAGAAAACGTGAGGAACTTTTTAAAAGATCAAACTATATTATTGCCAAATATTCCTGAATTTCAAAAAATAGCATCGATAAACTATCCTCCTAACCAAGAAGATGATGTCGATAACCCTTTGTATGATAAGGAGTTAGAACTTTGTCCTGAAGCATATTTAGATGAAAAACCTGTTTCCACCCAAGAAATGAACGAACTCATTGATAAGTTAATGCGAGAAGCTTTAGCGTTCAATATTAAATTTGAGAGGGAAATTCAATATGCAAACCGCCAGATTGGATAAATTATTTACCATAAAATATGGTGATCATACCCTTAATAACAAAGAAAATTTAGGTGAGGGTAATACAGTTGTTATATCGTCTCAAGGCATCGATAATGGATGCTACGGGTTTTTTGATGTTTTAGCAAAATATCAACCACCTATTATCTCTGTTCCTAGAACAGGTTCTATTGCTGAGGCTTTTGTTCAACTTCATCAATGCAATATAGATGATAACTGTCTAGTTTTGAAACCGAAAGAGGAGTTGCCTATAGATTATTTATTTTATGTTGCATCGGCTATTAGATTTGAAAAGTGGCGTTATTTATATGGGAGACAGGTAACACCATATAGAATAGGAAAATTAGAGGTCATATCTAAAGAGTATTTTCAGACTTCATTATCTTATAATAATTTAATTTGTAATAGAACACCAAATAAAAATACCGTTGAAAAAGGGTCGATTCAAAAAATTCAGCTAAAAAATTTTGGTATTTCAGAACTTTTTGTTTTAGAAAGAGGACATTTCCATGCTATTGATCGCTTAAAAAAAGGAAGATACCCTACTATTTCTCGTGTAGGAAATGATAATGGATTAGTGGGTTTTTATGATAAACCGAATAAAGCAAAAATTTTTTCCCGTTTTTTAATTACTGTTTCAACTGTTACAGGGGATTCTTTTTTGCAGTATCAAGATTTTATTGCGACTGATAATGTAGTAATTTGTAAACCTAAGCAAGAAATGAGGATTACATCTCTGATTTATATTCAAGCTGTTCTAAATAAAACTAAATGGCGTTATTCCTATGGAAGGCAATGTTATAAACGAATTTTGCAAAAGACTATTTTGCCTTTACCTGTTACTGATAAAAAAGTACTTGATGAAGATTATATGGAAAATATTGTTACACAACAGCCGTATTGGCAAGCACTCAAAGAAAACCTCATTAAATAATATATAAGCTCATTTAGTATCAAGGTAATAATTGGGTGAAAAAAATAGTAATCTGTCCTTTGTGCAGGAGAATACTAAGTCAACCGATTAAGTTTTGGTCTTATGGAATATTTAGGGTTGAATCTTTTAGATGTTTATGTGGTTTACATTTCCGAGAGTATAGTAGTATTAGTTTAACTCTTGATGAAGTTGAAGGTTCTCGTCAGA
>JAFGOZ010000325.1 GCA_016926235.1 Bacteroidales bacterium
CATCGATTGGTCTTATGGAAAGGCAAAAACCAGTTGAGGTAGCGTATCGTATTTTTATATAAAGTAATGATCATGTGAGGAAGCTGTGAAGAAGCTGTTTGTTTTTGCACTGGCTGGCGAATGCACGAGGCATGAGCCAGACTGGTTCTCGCGAAGATCGCAGAGTCGCGAAGGGGGACGGAGGGGAAAAGAGAGTGGGATGTCAAGCAGAGAGTGTACAGTAAAGGTAATTACCTGATAGCTCTTCCGGTATGAATCATTTTACCGGGTTGGTGAAACACGTTTATAATCTTTTCGTGAATCTTTATTGACAAATAATGTGAAAATTGCTACCGTTTTACTATACTCTCTTTTGTCGACAAAAAAAATAACTCTCGAATGGATAAAAATTATTTTCGTGCAACATTAAGTATCAGGTAAGGTACACAGTGATTTGTTGGTTGATATTGAAATTCTGGTAATTAGATTAAAGATAGGTAATAATATTGAATCTATAATTATTACCAGTTTTTAATTTTAATACTATCTATATTTGGAACGCAAATAAATATAAGATTTTTTTATTTCTGTGAAATGATGAAGAAATATTTAGATTGTTTGATATAAATATTGAAAATAATAATTATCAACAGTAAAAGGAGCTTTTATGAAATTATCATCTTTTATTTCAATTAAATTTTTTGGATTATTATTAGTTACAAGTCTATTCTTCAGCTGTCCAGACCTGACGTATGTGCCCAGTGAAAAACAGAGGAATTGGGAAGGACACTTATATGATGATGGTTCAGGAAGATATAGCGGAAATGTATTGATGTCCCTTGATAAAAATTGGCATTTCACTGCCAGAGTTAATAATGATGCAGGCTACACGTTCTGGTGGAATTACTATATTGAGGGAGATATTGATATCAATTCAGGGAGAGCATATATAAGCGGTACATTTCCTGAATTCTACGAAGATGATGGGTTCATCATGACATATGAGGGCGGAGAATTCATTACACCTTCTCCTGGACTGGCAATTACAGACCATAATTCTGATTATTCAGTTATTGTTGCGAGTGGGAATGTCCGAATTCATGCAAAGCCGCCTTATACTTGGCCTGAATATTATTATAATAAAGAAATTACCCTTTCTGTACATAAAATATCAGGAGAATAGTAATGAAGTATTTTTGGATAATCATTTTACTATGTGCTTTTCTGATTGCTTGTGAAGCTCCATGGATTGTCCCTCATTCTTCCTCTTTTTCAATTACATTTGATAAAAATGATATAAATGCAACGGGCGAAATGGAAAACCAAATACTGCAGGGGGGTAGTTCAGAAAAGCTCAAAACTTGTATCTATACAAATAATGATTATATTTTTGGCGGGTGGTCAACAAGTGCTACAGGAGAGATTGAGTACGTAGACACGGCAGTTTTCACTATGCCTGAAAGAGATATTACACTTTACGCAATTTGGCTTCGTTACTCTGAGGGTCTTCAATTTACCCTTATCAATGATGAAACAGAATATAGTGTTTCAAAGGGGATAGCTAATATTTCAGGGAATATCATTATTCCTGCTTATTGGAATGCACGACCAGTAACAGAAATTGCACCAAATGCCTTTGCTGATTGTACTTCTATGCAGAGCATAGATATTCCAAAAGGGATAAGAACAATACAACACTCTGCATTTTCTAACTGTAGTGCTTTAGAGGAAATTTATATTCCAGAAACAGTCATTTCAATTGAAATGGAAGCATTTGCTGGTTGTTCAAATTTAATACAAGTTAACTTGCCGGAACAATTAGAGGTTCTTGATGCTAATACGTTTGCCAAGTGTACGAGTTTAACACAAATTGAACTCCCTGATTCCATCACTGCTATTGGTAATGGTGTATTTTCTTTTTGTAATAACCTTTCGGAAATCGTACTTCCCGATTCAGTTTCATCAATTGGAAATGGGGCTTTTTTTAATTGTATAAGTTTAAAAAATATCAGTATTCCTGAAAATATAACTGTTTTAAGTGACAGTTTATTTGCCAACTGTACAAATTTGGAAGAGATAATATTGCCTTCGAATCTTCAAGAGATCAGGGTTGGTGTTTTTTCTGATTGTACAAGTCTTTCAAATATCATAATTCCTGATAGCGTAACTTTAATAAAGCAGTATGCCTTTTATCGATGTATAAATTTATTGACTATTGAGTTGCCTCAAAACTTGTTAGAAATTGGAGATTATTCTTTTCATTCATGTACAAAAATAGTGATCATTACACTTCCTGAATATCTTGAAACAATTGGCCGCTATACTTTTTATGATTGTTTGCGACTGGGAAAAGTTATCGCAAATCCTGCAACACCTCCAACGATTGGAACATCTATATTCCAGGGTTGTCCGAATTTAACTTCTATATTGGTCCCAAATGATGTTGTCGAGGATTATAAAATAGCAGCTGGATGGAGTTTATATTCAAGTAAAATAACTTCTCAATAATGATAGAGTAGGTCAAATTGACGATGTCAACCCATTTTTAAGTGAAATGCGCAGCATACTCCTGCGAAAAACTTGTCTGTTGAAGAAAATAAACATCCGTAAGCGCTAAATCTTACCCTCCCTTGCATTCGCCAGCCAGTGCAAAAACAAACAGCTTCTTCACAGCTTCCTCACAGGATCATTAC
>JAFGOZ010000326.1 GCA_016926235.1 Bacteroidales bacterium
ATTTACGAAAATTATGTTTTTCGATGCCCTTGAAAATCGAAGATTTTCAAGGGTTTTATTAACAATTTAAACTTGTCAAAGTAGAATGAGTAACTCAGAAATATTACTATACCAAACCGAAGATGGAGAAACAAAAATTGATGTTCGTTTGGATGAAGAAACTGTATGGCTTTCTCAGGCACAAATGAGTGTACTTTTTCAAAAAGAACGTTCGGTAATAACAAAGCATATTAAAAACATTTTTGAAGAAGGAGAACTGGATGAAGAATTGGTATGTGCATTTTTTGCACACACCACTCAACATGGTGCTGTTAAAGGGAAAACACAAATTAAGAATATTAAGCTTTATAACCTTGATGTAATTATTTCTGTTGGTTATCGTGTAAAAAGCCATCAAGGCACAAAATTTCGTCAGTGGGCAACCGCAAGGTTAAAGGAATATATCATTAAGGGATTTACGATGAATGATGATTTACTAAAGCAAGCTGGCGGTGGCAAATACTTTGATGAATTGTTGGCTCGTATTAGAGATATTCGTTCTTCAGAAAAAGTGTTTTGGCGAAAGGTGCTTGATATTTATGCAACAAGCATCGATTATGATCCATCAGTAGAAATGTCTATAATATTTTTTAAAACTGTTCAAAACAAAATGCATTGGGCAGCACATGGACACACAGCAGCAGAAATTATCTATCAACGTGTGGATTCAGGTAAACCAAATCTAGGGCTGAGCAGTTTTAAAGGAATAAATCCTACAAAGGAAGAGATTAAAGTTGCCAAAAACTATCTTTCAAAAGATGAATTGAATATTTTAAACCGGATTGTAACAGCATATCTGGAACTTGCAGAGATTCAGGCTCTCAATCAGGAACCGATGTATATGAAGGATTGGATTGAACAGTTAGATACATTTTTAAAAATGACAAAAAAAGATATTTTAAATCATGCCGGGACGATTAGTCATCAACAAGCTCTGGATAAAGCTCATTCCGAATATGAAAAATATAAAGAACTAAGAGAAAGTGAGATTTCAGAAGTAGAAAAGCATTTTATAGGGCAACTTAATGAAGCTGAAAAAAAAATAAAAAACAAAAGAAAAAATTAAAAGATATGCCCGATAAAAAAGTAAGCAACCTGATGAGATGAAGCTTAAAACAAAATACATATTATTTGTTTCCATCATTCATGCAATTTTTATTGTCATTACCGTTTTGGTATTCAACCAGAATAAGGTAATGTTTATTGTATGTGAAGCTTTGCTGGTGCTATCAATTTTTCTTTTCATTTATTTCTACAAAACAATATTTCGTCCTTTTAAATTACTCAATGCCGGGGTGGAATCTATCAGCGATAAAGACTTTAGCATGAAGTTCTTACCTGTTGGACAGCGAGAATTAGACAAGCTAATTGAAGTCTTTAATAAAATGATTGAACATCTTCGACTGGAAAGGACTAAGACAACCGAGAAGAACTTTTTTCTTGAAAAATTGATAGAAGCATCTCCCGCGGGCATAATCATAATGGATAAAAACGATCATATCCAAACTATAAATCCTGCCGCATTACGTCAGCTAAACCTTCAATCAGAAGAATATGTTTCAGCAAATATTAATATTCTGCCTGAACCATGGAATAAGGAATTAACCAAACTACATGAATTTGAATCAGCTGTAATTCAATTGAACGGGATCAATCAATACAAGTGTTATAAATCCTATTTTATTGATAAAGGGGTTAAGCAATCGTTTTATATTATCGAAGAATTGACCAAGGAGTTGTTAAAAGCAGAAAGACAATCTTACGAGAAGGTAATTAGGATGATGTCGCATGAAGTGAATAACAGCGTTGGAGCGGTTAATTCTATTATTGATTCTACGGTTAGTTATTTTAATAATATGAAAACGGATGAAATAAATGAGTATATCAAAGTTTTACAAATTGCCAGGGAACGAATTATCAATTTAAATCAATTTACTAAGAGGTTTGCCGATATAGTTGAAATTCCCCCTCCAAATTTAACAAACTGTGACCTGCAGGAAATTATAGAAAATGTATTGATATATTTTAAAATTGAATTTGATCAAAACAGGATCTCTTACAAAACAGATTTTCTATCAAATGATTCGGATATATTATTTGATTATCAGCAGCTCGAACTGGTTTTAATCAATATCATAAAAAATGCCATACAGGCAATACACAATACAGGCATTATCTCAATAATATATAAAGACGATCCAAAAACCCTTATTATTGAAAATGACGGTGAGCCTATAACTGAAAATATTCAAAAGAAGCTTTTCAAACCTTTTTTTACAAACAAAAAAACAGGACAGGGTATTGGTTTAACACTCATCCGGGAAATACTTACTAATCATAACTGTGATTTTTTACTACAAACAAGGTATGACGGGATAACAGAATTCAGGATCGTTTTTAAAAACCAATAAAAACTTACTTTACTCACATTCACCAATATTTTTCCGGCTCAATCCAAATTTTTCCGTATTATCTTTATCTCCAAAAGGTTCTGCATGAACAATGATTTCATACACATTTTCAACTTTTTCCCTGATACTTCTTTCTACAGCATGGGCAATTTCGTGCGCTTCATCTAAGGTAATGGAGCCATCTACTTCTATATCCAGAAGGATTTCGTACATACCTCCCATTTCTCTGGATCGTATACGGTGCGGATTTTTTACCCCTTCAACCATTTCTGCAGCTTCAATAATAATTTTGTATACGGATGGGTCATTAATACCATCCATAAGCTCAGTGTTGGTTTCCATAAAAATGTCGAAACCTACCTTCATTATCCATATGCTTACAGCAAGAGCGGCAGCAGAATCGATCACAGGCAGTTTTAATACAAATGTAAATATCAGGCCGAGGAGTACTGTTACAGATATAACAACATCATTGCGCATATTCTTGGCATTTGCAATAAGCATGGCACTATTTGCTTTTTTCCCAACTTTAAATTGGTAAAGGCTAAGCAATAATTTTCCAATAATGGAAACAATGGTTATATAAATAGCCAGTTGGCCCGGCATTTCTCTTACTTCTTTTAAAATAAGGCGTTTTGTTGTAGAAATAAACAATTGTGCACCAGCAAAAAAAATTAAAAATGCAAGAACCTTTGAAGCAATAGTATCCGCTTTTTCGTAGCCATAGGCATATTTAGCATTTGGGGGACGAGATACAATTTTTGCTGTAATAAGCGTTATCAATGAAGTTACAATATCACTGGCGGAATCCAATCCATCTCCCAAAACGGCCAAACTACCGGAAATAAAACCTACTATGATTTTTAATGCTGAAAGTAAAGCATTCCCAAATACACTAATCCATGAGGCTTTTACAATATCTTTTTTTCTGTCCATACTTAATGAAAACATATACTATCTGAACACAATAAAAAGTTTGTAGTACATAGTTAATGGTTAATTGTTTGTATTGTAAATGTAAAAAGTCAGAAGGTTTTTAGCAAACATTCACTTGTTTTTAATGTTATTTATATATAGAAATTGTAGGTTTGCATATACTTTAAAACATATTTATGAGAAAGTCATTCATTTTATTTGTTGTAATAACTTTATTCTTCATTTCATGTAAAACACATATAGTAAGAGAAAAGCCTATCCCAAAGAATATTATTTTGTTAATTGGTGATGGTATGGGTTATAACCAGGTTGCTGCCACAAAGTATTTTCATGCCATCGATACGCCTGTATTTGACAAGTTTCCTTTAATGTTTTGGATGAGCACTTATCCGGCATCTACCTATAGTATTGAGGATACAAATTCAATGAAATATGACCAGCAATTAGGTTATGATACATACAAAGCATGGCACCAAAAAGGATATTTGACAACCGGTTATACCGGATCAGCACCAGCTGCTACAGCGATGGCATCAGGTATTAAATCAGCAAAAAAGGCTATTGGATTGGATATGAAAGGGAATCCGGTGTTTTTAATTACTGAAAGAGCTGCTGAACTGGGAAAATCAGCAGGAGTTGTTACCACGGTGCAATTTTCACATGCCACGCCTGGCGGCTTTGCAGCTCATAATGTAAGCAGGGATAATTATGATGAGATAGCACGTGATATGATATTACATTCAAAATTATCTGTGATTATGGGTTGCGGTCATCCTTTTTACAATGCAAATTCAGAAGATGCAGAAAATGCTTATACTTATAAATTTGTGGGAGGTCAAAATATTTGGGAGGGACTTTTGAATGGAGATACTCTTTTTAATTCATATAGTTTAAGCGGAGATAGCATTGTACAGGATATTGATGCTGACGGTATAGCTGATGGCTGGACCTTGATAACTGACAGCATTGACTTTGTAAATCTTAAAAATCTTGTAAATCCTCCAAAACGGGTAATAGGAATTGCCGAAAATATTACCACCTTGCAGCAAAAAAGAGGTGGAGAGTGTACAGATAAAGTGTATGAACCATCTGTTCCAAAAGAAATTTTAAGCATGGATGCAAACGCTTTTCCATTTAATAGAAATGTTCCCAGGTTATATCAGATGTCCCTGGCAGCCTTAAATGTACTAAACCAGAATAATAAAGGATTTTTCCTTATGATTGAAGGCGGGGCTATTGACAAAGCGGGCCATGATCTATCATATGGAAGAATGATAGAAGAAACCTATGACTTTTATCTGGCTGTTGACTCGGTTGTCGCCTGGGTTCAAAAAAACAGCAGTTGGGAAGAAACAATCGTTATTGTTACGGGTGACCATGAAACAGGATATCTTGCAGGGCCAAATTATCCCGAAGATGACCTTCTGTGGGAATCAGACACAATGATTAATACATATCCTTTGGTTGATAAAGGAAAAGGAGTAATGCCTGGTGGTAAACTAATGTATAACAATCATACTAATCAGTTAATACCAATCTATATCTGGGGCAAAGGCGATGAATTATTTCTTCAATACGCAACAAATGAAGATTTAGTTTGGGGACCATACATCGACAATACAGATCTGGGGAAAGCTATGTTTGATATGTGGAGAAAGTAGGTTGTAGAAATTTCAGGGTAAGAATGGTTATTCGTCAACAATCCCCCGTCCCGCATCAGGTAACTTAAAATTCATAGCTGAAGCGGGTTACAAAAATATGATTGTTAACAGACTTATTCCTTTCTCTTGATAAGTCGAAGTAGTAGGCAATATTTAGATCTGCATTACTGGAAAGTCTTATGCCGGTACCAGCCTGAAACCTGTTTTTATAAATATACGGGTTCTCTTCCGGATATACAGAAATATAAAACTCATAACCAAGCGAAGGTGTTAGTGGTGATTTATATAAGTTACGTGATACCTCAAGCTTATTACGGTTTATATGTTCAAAGGTATTATAATCTTCATTGATACTCTTTGTAACTTGATACCTGGTTCGAAAGCTTAGTTTTGTACGATCTATTGAATATGTGAATGTCAAATCCGTAAAATGCATATTTACGTATTTGTAGTATTCCCCATCATTTTCAATAATATACCTGTAAAATTGTGCAATCGAAATCCAATCGGTTACCTTGTATTTTATTCCACCCTGAAAGAAACTTTCCTTAAAAGAGGATAAAGTATTTTTAAAACGGATTTCCTCTTCCAGATAAAATGAAAAATTAGAAATATCTTTCTTAAGAGATAGCCCATTCCATGAATATACATCGTTTTTTACCTGGCCATGGGCAATGCTGAAAGAAAGAAGTAAAAACAGAAATAAGAAATATGTAAACTTAATTCTGATAATCATCACTATAATTTTCGAATTCATTCTCATTAGCAGAAGTAACAATATTATCTTTTTCGAAATAGTAAATTTTTACTTTAGCCGTATCTCTTAAAAAGTCAATATTACCTACTTCAACACGGTTAATGATAAGACCGGTACGTACTTCCAGGTCCTTCTTAAGCATATCATAGTTACCTGGTTTTATCAAATCGATTTTTTCGTATACAATTGTTTTACATGCTTCGTGTTTAACCAGCCATACTTTTTCCAGAATAAAGGCAACGAAGATAAGAACAAGGTTAGTGAAACCTAGTTCAGCATAACTGATTTTCTTATTTGCCAAGGCATTAATTACGGAAATACCTATTATCAGGAATAGGTATGTCATTTCCTTTATCGGGATTGGATTGGTTCTATAACGTATTATTCCAAATACTGCAAATAGTCCAAGTGCAAATCCCAGTTGAAGTTTAACATTTTCAAGCAGGAAGCATAGCAGGAAGATGGTTGTTCCAATTATTATATAAGTGGTTAAATAATCTTTTCTTCTTGCATGAGGATAATATAAGCCACGAACGATTATTACGGTTACTATTAAATCCATTGTAAACCGGATAACTAATTCTAAGAAATCATCGATCTTAACCAGGTCAATTCCAAATAATTGGATATTAAGCAGTATGTTTTGTATTGCTTCCATATTCACGTTTTATTTTTTCAAGTTTTAATACTTTCGATTTAATATTATTTGTTTTATAATGCTTTTTCAATAGTCCTATACCTACACAGTATTTACTCATTCCTTCAGGATAGATACGAAGGGACTTTAAATAGCGAATAAAATTTGATTTATGACCATTTCCTTCACTTTTCACTTCAGCGATGCCAATATAGGGCAGATCAACATTTTCATTTGAATTGGAACAAGTAAAGCTTAAGTTTAGATCCAGGGTTATACGTTCTTTATGTTCATAACTGACTATAGTAATTCTGTCAAAATTTGTAATTAATGCAGGTTTAAGATTATTTGCATCTATAAGTGCATTTTCTTCCAGAAATTTCTTTCCTGCTTCATCAAATTGGTTAGAATACTGGTATTGTATACGTTTTTTTAGTGTTTTTTCCTTATTGTTTTTTTTCTTTATTTCCAAAAAAGCATCATTAGTGTCCATGTATTCCCTGTATCTGATTTTGTACCTGTTTAGTTTTCCTGTTTGGTGTATAGCATATAATTTGTGATCATCGGTATCAAAATAGGTACTCCTGTATTGAAATAAAACTTTATCGTTAATGGTTAATACACTATAAGTGTTATCAAGATTCTTCAATACTTCAATCATTTTTTGGGCAGGGAATACGAACTTTGTATCCGTGCGGTTCATAAACCGCAACTGGTCAATTTCATCAAGGGCAACCTTTGGCAGGTTATTTAGTATTTTTTCAATTTCAGTCATTCAGAAAAAGGTTCTTTATTGATAGTATTCGTAAACGTATTTCCTTACTTTTAGTTTACGTCCTGCGGCATCATATGTAATCTTTTCAGTTTTTAAACCTTTACTATTGTATTTATATTCAATAGTCTTTTCAACTTTATCGCTAGTATCAAGATGTATTTCTTTGGTTATATTGTTTTGAGCATTGTATTCATACTTTTCATGCTGTTTTATTTTACCTTTACTATCATACTCGATTAGTTCTGCGAGGTTGCCTTTTGCATCGTATTTTTCAATATGTTCAATGGTTTCTTTGCCATTACTGTTTTCAAAATCAAGTTCTGATACCGTTTGCGATTTTATTTTGTTGTTAATTACTTCTGTCCGGCTTTGTCCCAGGCATATAAAAGTCGGCATTGCCAACATTCCCAGAAATAAAATAATTGTTTTCATGTCTAATTCTTTTCAATATACATATCAGTTACATTGTGTTTCTCATATTTACCCGTTATAGTTACATCACGATATATTACAAGGTCGTAACTACCCAGGCTGTTTTCATTGAATATTACATTCTCTGAGCTTGAATTATAAATGCCTCCTAGAATATCTTTGGAATAAACAAATACACGATAATTTCCTTCAATCAGGTCTTTAAATTCGAAAACTCCGTTATAATTAGTACGTGTACGTTCAAAAAATGAAGCTTCATCTTCATAAACAATATAAACATCCAGTTCTTCTGCAGGTGTAATGTCTTTAATATCATTTGTATCATAAGGAGGAATGGCAGAGGTCCAGTATTGTATTTTATAAATGGTACCGGTAATGCTTGAGTTTCCATCTTCGATATCCATTATATCTTCCGTATAAAAATCTTCAACCGTCTCATTTTCAAAGTCACCGGAAATAGTAACATCTCTGTATAATATCAGATCTGTAGTCTCTGAAAACTCAATAACATTTGCAGATCCACTTTCATACATTCCTCCATTAATATTATCTGAATATAAATAAATGCGATAATTTCCTTTTATTAAATTTTTGAAAATGAATGTACCGTCATGGTTTGTACGGGTACGATCAAAATACACATCATCATCACCATATACGATATATACATCAACTTCAGCAGCAGGCAGTGTACTTAAAACATCACTGATATCATAAGGTTCCGAAGAGGTATATTTATAGTTTACTTCATAAACCTTACCTGAAATGGTAGCGGTTCCATCATCGATATCACGGATATCATATGTAAAAAGGGTATCCAGTGAAATGGTTTCTTTTTTACCAACAGATACTTTTTTGCTAATGAATGTCTGGTTATCTCCGGTATACGCTGAAGTATCATCTGTATAATACCATATAGTATAATCTCCGGCAGTTAAATTTGAAAATTGAAAAAAACCATTATTTGAAGTTTCTGCATCATCGTCAAAATAGGCATTACTACCGTAAGTAATATATATGTCTTCACCAGCAGCCAGGTATGATTTTATAACTTGTTTGTCTTTATTCAATTCTTTAACTACAAGAGTACCTGTAATTTTTGAGAAACCTCCGGGCCCTTCTTCCTTATTACAACTAAGAAGAATGATTACTAAAACAAACCAAACTCCAAATTTCTTCATATCGAGATAATATTAAATTAATATTAAGAGGGCTTAAAATTAATATAAAAAAGGATTAATTTAAGTATCTGTAGATTATTAGATCAAAACCGACGACAAATCCCCTACTTTTTAAAATAAAAATATTTTTTCAATATTACCTTTTACTTAATTTAACCTGAATGGTTACATTATTTACTTACTTTTCCTAATAGGATGATAGATATCATTATCCCTGGTTTACAAATGAAAATCAGAAGATTATTCGAATTGCCTAGTAAATAACCATCATTTTCTTTGTAATCGAATACTCCGGTGTAATAATCGTGTAAAAATATATTCCTGGATTTACCTTCGCTCCTGTTTCGCAGGTACCATTCCAAAGTATATTATATTTTCCTTGAGGGTATTTTCCTTTGGTAATGATTTTGACAGTCCGCATATTTATATCAAATATCCTGATTTCTAATTGTGTTTCTTTTTGGAGGGTTATGGGAATATAGGTAAAATCATTAAAAGGATTTGGGAAATTTTGAGCAACAATCGGCTTTTGAGTCATATTTGATGGAACGGATAATAGATCTATATAACCGGCATTTGCAAATCCCGGAGTTTGGGGATTCTCTGCAATATACTTCCAGTTTTTACTTTGATTGTTATCTGAATACGGATCAAGCAATTGGATACTTCCCCCAATGGAATCTGATATTAATGGCCATGGGAAACCATTTTTGTATGAAACGGAATCAACCAGTTTACCTGCTGATGTATAAAGCCTTATATTGTCATTATCCCCTAATCCAAAGCCCTGGGGGCCATCACCAAAACTTCCCACATAATTGGTAATTTTTGGAAATGCTGCCATAAAATCATCTTCATCCTTTGTTACGGTAAGGTATTGATAAGCCTTAATTTGAGTGTTGGAGGGTATTATAAATGAATGTCCATCATCTTCATCCTTTAACCTCCAAAGAGAAATGTCAATTGTAAAAGGATTGGGATTGAATAATTCAATCCAGTCATCTGAAGGGTAACCTGCCGGTTGATTGTAGCAAATCTCATTTATTACAATCACTTTATTTTCATTAAATTCATCTATTTCAAACAATGCTGTAATTAAAGTATCAGATGTCAGGTAAAAAGAAACACTGTCTTCTGTGTCATCCAGATTGTCCCAACCCGCAAATTTATAGCCTGGACGTGGCATTGCCTTAAGAGTAACAGGGATTTCGCTAAAGTATTTTCCAGTCCAGGAGAAATGATTTGCAGTTATAGTATTTACTTTTATATAGCCTTTCCCTTCAATTTTGAGCGTTAGAGATTTAATAGTATCATATAAATAATGAGTTTGTATTTGCTGTCTTAAAATTTCAGGACGTTGTGCAAGATAATCGCGGATGGATTGGATATTTGATTCCCAATAGTCGTTTGACGGGTTCCAACGTGCAATTTCATGTTCCATTTCAGGCTGAATAGTAGTATACAGTTTATTAAATACTTCAAGGGATGAGGTGGGAACAAACTCCGAATTGAGCAAATCACAGGTACGGACAATGAATTTTTTGTTGAAAGGTTCATTATCCAGGAGGCTTAGCAAAAACTTATTTGCCCATCTGATACGGGCAGTGTCCTGAACTGCCGTGAAGCCATTCCAATCCGAATATTGAAAAGATTTATCCGTATCCCAGATTAAATATTTCCATCGGCTGGCAGGATTTCTTTCTTTATACAGGAATACACCCCATGGCCAGGTTTTATAATCAGTACAATGAATAAAAGAAACAAGGTTTACCAGTTCCGTCATATCAATATGTTTATTTAATGTGTCAAATGCTGCCGGATTGGAGTAATCCAAAGTGTCCATTAAAGCATATAATGTATTCCAATAACCTGGTTGACCAAAGGTAACTTCCGGGCCTTCTTTTTGGTAACGTATAATATCAAGATTTTCAGTCTTTAAATTTGTATGATCTTCGAGAAAGTCTTCATTTATACTTTCTCGAAGGTTGTAAATACCCCAAAATAAATGATTTAGGTATAACATAACCCATGTACTTTCTGTTGATAGCCGGCCAATATTTCTCCAGTATTCTGTTGAAAGCGCATCACGCAATAGGGTTCCATAGGATATGGTTATATCATCGTCATAACCTGATTTTAATACCAGGTTTTCAAATGAACTTATTGCATTTGGGCCAAAAACAGGATAAGTATATCGATCGCTACCGTATTCATCCCTGAAATATAACCGGAATGATTTTTTTGCCATACCCAGAGAATTTCCACCTTGTATGCGAACACCTCCGTTTGTAGTTATCGTATTTCCATCTTTATTCATTAATTGTATCTGGCAAAATCTTTCCCATGCCATACCTTCGTCCCATGGATTTGAATAGATACCGGTTGATCCCCATAAATTAGTTGAATCTGTTATTAGGCTTAGTACTGGTAAAGTATAATCTACATTAAATAAATATACATTCCCAACTAAATCACTGGGCAGATAATTTTTTTTGCAGGCAATAGCCTGAATGGTAACATCATTTGCAATTGTAATAGGAGAAGCGTATATAGAAGAGTTTGTATCTGGATTTAAGGTATTTGTTGTAAAATATATCTGTTCGTCTGTTCCTGCACTCAATTTAATTTGTTGAGGAGATGAGTAAATTCCTCCGGATTTATCAAAAACCGGGGGAGGTGTAATTCCATAATAATATGTAAGCGAATTGGTACTACCCGGTGTGACGGAATCAAAATATACCCAGATATTATTTGTATCCAAAGCCCGTCCCATGCTTATATTCTTTCTTTGGTCAGGAAAAATCACATAATCTGTCAAATACCCATTCGTATCAAGTAATCCTATTTCTTCTCCGTTTCCTGAAAGTTTAATACCGATATGATTTGCTCCCTGTTGTATGTCATTATCGGCCCAAAGCAGTATATAACTATTTGGTGCAACTTTTAGTTCATTTCCTTCTGCTGAAAGTTTGTATCTATATAGCCCGGAAATATCATCTGTAATAACCCATCCATTCAGATTTACTGTATCAATGCCTGTATTGTATAATTCAATCCAATCATCCGATTCCCCATATTCGTCAAGGATTGTAGAGTCATTCATTGATAGAAATTCATTTATTTTTATGTTTTGTGCTGAACAATTATAAATGAAAATCGTAAAAAGAATTTGAAAGAGAAAATATCTTTTTATAAAGAACATCAAGTTAGTTATTGAATGAAAATTATAATATTTGCGGGTTTTAACCAAGCCAGCTAAATTATACTATTTTTGAGTTAAAAATTTGTTAAAGGTTAACTATTTAGACATTTACCAAAATATTTTCCCCTATTTGTAGGGGTTATTGTTTTTATGGAAGTCCATAATTGAATAGAATGGATTTATATTGAAGATGATTTGATATTATTCTTATTGATGAAGATTTGAAAATACCACAGACTATACTATAAAATCAAACCAATTTTTATGAAAATTAAAACTACGATCTTAATTAAACTATTTGTTTTTCTTTGTTTTTGCTGGCAGAGTAATCTTTTGTTTGGATTTGACACAACAAGTGTTATGATTACTGAATTTTTAGCAGTAAATTCTTCAATTATTGGAGATGAAGACGGGGATTCAACGGACTGGATAGAACTGTATAATCCTACAGATGCACCCATAAACCTGAAGGGGTGGTTTATAAGTGATGATGTTACCGAACCTTATAAATGGAAGTTCCCTGATGTTACAATTGATGCAAAGGAATATATGGTAATTTTTGCATCATCAAAAAACAAGGTCGATTCATCGTCCACGCTTCATACAAATTTTAAGCTTTCCAGCGGTGGCGAAAATATAATTTTAACCAAAGCAAATATGCAGGATGTAGTATTTGCTTTTCCTACGAATTATCCTCTCCAGTTTAAAGATATATCGTATGGTATTATAGGTGATGAATTTGTCTATATGAACGAACCTACACCCGGCGCACCCAATATTGCCGGAACGTTTCTCCCTCCTCCAATATTTAGTATTGAACGTGGTTTTTATAATAATTCTTTTAATGTAGAATTGTCCAGTGCAGTAAGTGGTTGCACTATCCGATATACAACAGATGGAAGTGCGCCCACTATTGATAATGGCCAGGTTTATGCGACGCCTATACCTATCAATACAACAACTCCATTACGTGCAGTAGCATATAAACCGGGATGCGATACAAGCGATGTTATTACACATACATATTTCTTTCTGGATAGTGTTATTCGCCAGGATAATCATCCGGATGGGTATCCGTCGCAATTTGGATATATAACATTTTCTAATGACAGGATATCAGCTGATTATGAGATGGATCCGCAAATAGTAAATAGCTCGGCGTATAAAGATTTAATGGATTCATCCTTATTGTCAATACCAACATTATCAATTGTAACAGACATTCCTAATCTTTTTGCCGATGATACGAACGAGGCAACAGGAGGTATTTATATTTATACCGGGTCTCCACTTACAAATATACCAGAAATTTCAGCCCGTGGTTACGGCTGGGAAAGACCTGCATCAATAGAATATATTGTCCCAAACAGTTCACGGGGTTTCCAGGTCAATTGCGGACTACGATTACACGGGGGACATAGCCGCCGGCCTGAAAAAGATCCGAAGCATTCATTCAGATTAGTGTTTAAAACAGAATATGGTCCCGGAAAATTAAATTATAACCTTTTCAGGGGGGAAGACGGGGCTGCCCGTAAATTTAATTCACTTGTGTGCCGGGGAGGTTTTAATAATACCTGGCTGCACAGTGGCGGAGACCAGCGTACGGACGCCCAATATATCCAGGATTCATGGATGAAAGACAGTCACAGGGCTATGGGCTGGCATTCACCATACAATACTTTTGTACATCTTTACTTAAATGGTTTATACTGGGGTGTTTATAATATTTCTGAAAAACCGAATGAGGATTATATGGAAACTTATTTTGGGAGTGATGCGGATGATTATGATGTGATAAAAGATTTTGGCTATGTCCTTAGCGGGTATGGCAATGTTTGGGATACAATGATAGCAATGGTACAAGATACTATGGCCCTGGATACTGTTTACCAGCGTTTCCTGGGCAATAATCCCGATGGAACTGTAAATCCAGCATATGAACCATTAATGAATGCAGTAAGTTTTGTTGATTACATGCTGTTGAATTTTTATGGCGGCAATGATGACTGGGACCGTCATAACTGGGTTTCAGCGCGTAACAGGGTAAATCCCGGCAAAGGCTTTGAGATGGTGGTTTGGGATGCGGAACACAACCTGGAAAGTATATACAGGAATAATTTGGGCGTATACGATACAGATTCGAGAAAATGCCCGAGCAATATATTTCAGCCTTTAAGGTTGGCAGAAGAATTCAATATTTTATTGGCAGACAGGATACAAATGCATTGTTTTAATAATGGGGCATTAACCCCGGCAGCAACGGCAAACAGGTATCAAAAACGTGTAGATGAGGTCGAGATGGCCATGATTGGTGAATCTGCCAGATGGGGTGATTACAGAAGAAGCACTCCCTATACCCTGGAAGATTGGAGAAACAAAAAGAACTATTTAATGAATACTTTCTTTCCGCAACGGACAAAATATTTACTTACCCTGTTAAAAAACTATAGTATGTACCCATCTATTGATGCACCCGTTTTTAGTCAGCACGGAGGTATAATAGACACCTTTGACAGAGTTAGCATTACAGCTTCTTTGGGGGATATCTACTTCACGGTTGATGGCTCCGATCCCCGTTTATTTGGAGGGGGTATTTCTCCTACAGCCATGTTATATTCAGATTCAATACAGATTGACAGTAATATGATAATTAAAGCACGGGCATTCGATGATGCTATATGGTCGGCAATTACTGTTGCTGAATTTAAGGTTGGAGATGCTCCAACTGGCATCCAACCTATTCTGGCAACTCCAACCCTTATTGAAAAACATGTGAGTTATCCTAACCCATTCAATGATTATACGAGTATAAGTTATTACCTCCCTGAATCAGGCAAAGTTGATGTTTATATATTCTCTATTGATGGAAGAATGATTACAAAACTTTATTCAGGACACCAGATGGAGGGCGTGAATGAAGTAATTTGGGAACCACAGGGCATTCAGGATGGGATATTCCTTTACAGGATATCTACAAATTCAGGCGCTGTAACAGGGAAAATGATGTACAGAAAATGATTTAAGATTTATATTTAATAATATATAGCCTCGTGTTTCCCGGGGCTATTCTTTTATTGTTAAATAGTATAAATTATGTAATAACATATAATCCAATCCGTTATACATTTCACCTGGTTTTCCATTATTAGCAGATTCGGGCCATATAAGCATATTGGTTGCCGACCATGTTTCTTCTTTAGAAGAAGGACCTTCCATAGGAGCTTCGTTAAGTAGTGCCTCTACATCTGGCAAAAGAGATCCTGTTTTTTGGTAATACTCGTCACTGTTTTCGGAATGTAAAAGAATAAAGAGGAGCGGGAACTGAGGATATTTATATATTTTCTTTTTATAATAATACGTAATTAATCTGTTAAAATCATCTTCATCAGGTAAATCTGCAATTGTGCTTAATATTCTGAAACAAAAATCGTCATCGAAATTTTTCTTCACAAACCATCCCTGATAAAATGCTGTGCGCCATAATCCGTTGTCAGAGTTGTATTTATGGAAATTTTCTCCGGTAATGGTATGTCCCGCTTCAGCAAAGCCGTAAGCCATTATACGTACTTTACCTCCCCTGTTTTGTGGTATTTTATGTTTGTCTACGGGGTTTCGTAATTGCCATTTAAAGTTTTTTTCACCCTGCAAACGTGTGATCATTAAGCGTGAATATTCTTTTGCCTGGTCCTGAAAATGATAATTTTCTTCAATATATAGTGTATCTAGGAATTTAGCTACTAATGCAAAACCTAAAAGTAAATGCCAGACCTGGTCCTGGCTCATTTCTTTATGGTATTTATCTTTCCAGCTACAACATGCAAAATAATAGTCTGAATAAACACTCCATTTATTTTGATCTTCAATGCTTATAAGATATGGATATCTTTCCAATATATCACCAGGAACATCATCCCTTATAAAGAACCCATTCAGACTGGCAGTTCCGGGTCCTTTGTCCAAATAGTAAGTTTCAGCATATAAGTCAAGCCTTTCATATGTTTTCATGGCAAAGTATAAGTCATGCAAGGTTTGTGTATTGTCTTTTCCGTTTTGTATATTCATCAGGTATTCAGTAACTAAAACCTGTATCAGACAACTTGTATTGATGGTGCCCTCTCCCCACCATAATCCTTTATATGTTGGAGTTTCTATTCTTTTACTTGCGGCAATAAATGTTCCCATGTAGTTGGGCTGAGTAGTTGAATCATATGCAATAAATTCTCTGAAAAGCCTTTCACGATAGTGATTGTATTTTTCATGGTTAATTTCATCGGTTTGAGAGAGCAGGGTTAATATCGATAGAAAGAATGTAATATATGCGAACAAAAAGCTTTTCATTATGCTAATCTAAACAAAAAAACCCGGATCAACATCCAGGTTTCTTTTTATATAATATAAATCATTACTAAACGAGTAAATTATATTTTGTCCCTAACGGGACTGTCCCGTTAGGGACAAAATATTGGTAGTACAAAAATGACCTGGGGTCATTAAAGTCCCGTAGGGACGGCATATAAATAAAGGCATTTCATAATTTCATAAAATATTTAATCGGAC
>JAFGOZ010000327.1 GCA_016926235.1 Bacteroidales bacterium
CTGGCTGAGCCGTCAAGGGTAATCAATTCGGCAACCTTGTGCTGCTGATCAGGACCGGCATGAGCTACAGGCTCATAAGGACCACCGCCTGTAGAAAACTCGATAGCAAGCCCATCGTGAATATAATCATATCTATCACTAACTACCTCTGTACCTATCGTCCCATCAGAATTTTCTATACCAATAACATAGGACATATTGCCGTTTTCACCTTTTGTATAATCTTTATACTGAACGATTATCTTTCCGGATTTGTATAGTATTACCTGGGCATTCACTGTTCCATAATCTGAATATAAGGACCAGTCAACAAATTGAATAATCATATGATCAGGATAACTTTTGTAATACACCTTCGATTTAGAAGTTAGTTCCATATTTGTCCACATCCATGCAATCATATTATCATAACCATCAGATGATGGGATACTATCACTATTGTATATCTGATCTGGACCAAAACTAATCACACCGCTCGATTGAAGATAGAGTTTTCTATAAGTGGTTCCATAAAAATTAAAATCAAAATCCAGATAGATGGCTCCTAATACTCTGCCGTTCGTACCTTCAATGTTAGTAAATTTATTCCTGGAATTTTGAATATCCTGCCAGTAATATGCTGGTCCAAAAGCATTGTCGCTATCTATCCAGCTATAACCATAAGCATCCGGTTCGCTTCCGATTTTGCAAGTGATTTTAACTGTATCAGGTAAACTCGAATCTTCTCCATCATTTACTACAAGCTGGAAAACATATTCACCAATAACAGTAGGTGTTATATAACAATAAGCCAAATTAGGATCCGAAAGCTCTATTGATGGGCCGGAAATCTGTGTCCAGCTATAGCTTAATATATCATTTACATCGAGATCATAAGAAGCATTTCCGGATAGAGTCACCTTCTCGTACGGCTGAATAAACCTGTCACTTCCTGCATCAGCAATCGGTGCACGATTACCTACAACTATCATTACTGTATCGGATTGGCTGTAATCACTTCCATCAAATACTCTAAGCTGGAAATAATAAACATCTTTTACAAGAGGCACAAAGCTCGGATTGGCGGTATCGGAATCGGAAAGAGTTACGCTTTGGCCGCCAGTCTGCTGCCATTCCCAGGTAAGATTTTCATCGCAAGGATCAAAAGAGCCTGAACCATCGAGTGTAATAAATGCAGGAATTTCTTCATACAACTGGTCATCTCCGGCGTCAGCAAACGGTCTTGGATTACCTGTTACTTCATCTGCACCGATATCTACAGAAGAATCCATTATGGCGTATTCCCCGTCGATATCACGCTGCCAGAAGTATGGTGCATAGTCTGGATTTCCCGCATTATAGCATGGAGAATCTGTTCCAATATGATAATCATCAATAAAGCTCGGATCTTCTGAAATATTACCATTAATACCGACGAGCTCAAATGATCCCCCATCATAGGCATCATAATAATTACCATTTTCATTTGCCCAGACATTATTGTTGGTAAATTTTAAATCTCCGTAAGTATTATCATAATAATATACTCCGTAATTGGTTTTTCCGTATGCAATAATATTATTGGAAACTTCTTCCCCATAATCATAATTATAAGATTTTCTTACATATAGATTGCTTCCGTAACCATTATAAAGCCCATCACTCGTTTCATAAGAGCAATCATTATTGATAATTGTATTATTATATAAAAATCCGCCATAGTATATATAAGCGCCTCCACCATAAACCGCCCTGTTATCAGTGATAACATTATTGCTAATAAGAGTTTCCCCGTAACTTGCCCTTATTCCAGCACCATAGTATGACGTATTGTTTTTCATTATATTTCGTGTAATAATTGCTTCGGAGTAATAACAGTAAATACCTCCGCCAGAAGTACCATAAACACCATCATTGAAATCTTTTTGACAGTGATTATCTATTATTATATTACGTGTAATAGTAGGTGAAGCTTCGTAACAACGAATACCACCGCCACCATCAAGATTGAGACCATGGGTTATTGTAAAACCGGTCAAAACCGCTGAACGAGTCTCATTATTATGAAAAAATACGACTCTATCAGTATTATTACCATCAATAATAGTAGCTTCTACAACATCCCAGTCTTCAGGATTGGTGCTGGTAACAGTTATGTTTTTGCCCCAAAAATTAATATTTTCAACATATGTCCCCGGACTTACAATAACTATATCTCCGTTATTGCTTCCGTTTATAGCTTCCTGTATTGTTGAATATTCACCTGGTACAAGAAGAACTGCTGCGTGAATCGGAATTGTTGCTACGAAAATCAGAACCAAGCCTGAAAATAGTGATTTGTACATTTTTCTCTCCTATATTTATACATTTGGTATCAATCACATTTAGTATATAAAAATAAGACGTCAAAAAAAACTATTCGTTTCATATTTTTTCATATTTTTACAAAAAAATGCAAAAATTTCGTAAAAATAGGCAAAAAAGGGCATTTTAATAATAAAAAAGATGCGACTTTGGGTAGAAATAAAAAACACTTCCAAGATTTCGGTTACATCCCGGAAGTGTTTTAATCAAATATTAGGAGAGAAAAAGTGTTTTTACTTTTCTTCAATGCAATAAATGTATTTATGGCCCTTGAGAATTATCTGGTCACCAACAATAACGGGTGAAGCATCGAAATTATCATCGAGCTTATTTGTTGCTAAAACCTCGTATGTATCGGCATTTTTCACTACAACGGTTGTCCCGTTCTGAGAAGCTAAATACACTCTATCAGCAGCTCCGACTGGAGAAGCATAATATCCTTTTGCTCCATCAAGTTTCTGTGACTCATATAAAGGTTTTCCGTCCTTGGCGTTGTAGCATGACAAAACTTCATTGTTATTGAAAAGAACGTAAAACCTGTCACCATAAAGCATTGGAGAGGGCACATAAGGTGTGGTTCTGCTTCCAACTTCCCATTTTATCGCATCTGTGCCGCTCAGATCACCTGTATGCCCAAGCTCAATGCACTGAATTTTATTTCCACTAAATCCACTTGTACAAATAACCATATTCCCATATGGGACCGGCGACGGAATTACGTTTCTGGTCTGGCCGCTGCATTGCCAGATAACGTCACCAGTTTTTACGTCATAGCTGCGGACTAATTTTGTAGCACTTGTGATTACCTGAATATTTCCATCAACTTCCATAGGTAATGGTGTCGCCCACGAAGTGCCTTCATCTCTGTTCTTTTCCCAAAGAATTTCACCATTTTCTTTGTTTAGAGCATATATTTTGGACTGATCTTCCTGGTCCATCACTACTATTATCGCGTCTCCTGCAAGAGCTATCGAGCTTCCTTCGCCGAAACTCATCAAAATTTTCATTTTACCTAAGTCTTTTTCCCATATTTTTTTACCGTCCATATCAAAGCAATATACGCCTCTTGAACCGAAACCTGCCCAGATATATTTGCCGTCAGTTACAGCAGAATTTGAAGCAAAACTACCTGTATTGTGCTTTCCTTCATGTGGTGTAGTTTGGATGGCAGTTTCCCGCCATATTGTATCCCCTGTTTCTCTGTCAATGCAAACTATGACAAATTTATATTCACTTGCAGATGAAGAGCCGCCTCTGCCACCTCTACCAGCAGATGGAGCACTACCTGATCCAACTTCTATAGAGTCTAAAAAGATAATCTTATTTTCCCAAACAATAGGAGTAGATATACCTTCGCCGGGGAGTTCTTTTTTCCATTTGATATTTTCTGTTTCGTTCCATGTAACAGGAGGATTTGCATTTTTTGCTACTCCTGTATAATCTGGACCTCGCCAGTTGGGCCAGTAATTTTCTCCCGAAGCAGCAAAAGAATTACTCGAAATCAATAATAAAGATAAAATCGCACAAATTAGGGTAACTCTCATCTTAGTCATAATCTTGTTTTCTCCTGTTCAATGTAATTTTAAAACCGGTTTTTGGCAATTAATACGAGTATATAGGTAAAATGGTTCAAATTTAATATAAAAATCGACATTTTTATTTTTTACCACGTCTATCGGTGATAAAAGGGATTTACATAATTATTTGTTGCAAAATCATCAAATCAGAAATATAATCAACATTCTTGCGCATTAATTGAATTGAAAGGATAAATAGATGAAATATGATGTAGCTGATTTATCATTGGCAGAAAAAGGAAAGAAAAGAATACTTTGGGCAGACGCTGATATGCC
>JAFGOZ010000328.1 GCA_016926235.1 Bacteroidales bacterium
AGGACCAATATACGTACTATCATTCTTGAAATCCTGGCCATAAATATTACTTAGGCTTATAAAAAAGATTAATAGAATATAAAATGTTTTCTTTTTCATATAATTTATAATTGAAACGTGTATTAACTATGTTTGCTAACAATTTAATATAATAACCTAAGGTACACATATTTTACCTATATCATGAGAAGATTTACTAACAAGATTAGTTTTCCCTGAGAGCTAAAGGAACTTATTCTTATGGTTCTGGGGTTAACCAGGAAGGATTATGAAATAATTATTCATGAGTCTTATTCATTCAATAGTGAACATGGACCAGGTTAGGAAATGGGTTCAATAACCATCTTTCCCAAAACAAATCGAAATGCAGTAAACGTCTCAACTTTATATCCAAAAATCTTCAATAATTTCGAAACAACTTTAGGATCAGGCTTTGAGTAGTTGTTCATAATCAATAAAATTGTATTGTACTGCAATCCGCGTTGATTACAAAACTCTTGTAGGTTGGGAATCCTAGAAAGATGTTCAGACAATATTTCAATAACTTCCTGGTATTCAAAAACCTTATTAACTAAAAATTTCTTCATTTTACTTATAGGCTACGGCTTTAATAATTAGATCCTGTGTAATGTTAATTTTAATGTTACGCCCTCCCTTTTTCTCCCCCAGCTCAATATACAGTTTTTTATCATTGTCGATGGTAAACTTATCAAAGACAAAGATTATTGGATGATCATTAGTCCTTGCCTCAATGGTAGGAAGGTAATTGAATGAAAAAATAGGGATCTTCTCGATCTCCTGGTTGGAAGCTTTTTTAAGTTTCTTCTTATCAACCGTGTAATATTTTATATAATTGATATCATAGTTGATATTAGAGGCATTCCCAACAGTTACACAGAAATATAGTTTATCATTATGCACATAAATGTTGTTCATCGCCAGGTACACCTTTTTAACAGTGGAGCCAATCCAGTAGGCAGGCGCCTTTTTAATGATCTCTCGGCAAACGGCAATATAAGACGATTCATTACTGTTGTAAAGGTTTTGAGAATCCTTATCCAAGCTATCAGCTTTTATTTTGGTTCGTGCGGAAGAGCTGATCTTTCTTCCCGATGAATCCTTGACAAAATAGGTTAATTCGGAAATATCGCTTTTGTATTGAAGCAAAAAGGAATAACAGTAATTGTCCGTTGTAATTACGGTCACATTAGTTTCAGAAAAGTTATTTAATTTGGGAGCAAGCTTAAGAATTTCATTTTGCGATTGGATAAGGATATCATCACTGCCGACATCATAATAAGATATATCCGAAGGGAAAAACATATGCACGGTCTTATTAAATGTTAAGGAAACAACGCTTGTTTGCTGTGTAAAGGCGGTATGCAAAGGGAATAATAGAAATAAAATGAAATACTTTTTCATGAGGGTTACTTTAAGATGATTTCGTAATTATCCGTTAAAATGGCCTCAGTGACCCGGTTGCGATTTCGGGCAACAGTCAATGGAATAGTTGCCAACCTTGAAATGTTCAATGAAGATTGTGTTTCGGAAAGAACTTCGTCAACAGATTCGTTTTTGAGTTCATGCTGCACAAGCCCAGGAATATATATTCCCTCGATACCATCCCGGTCATATGCATGTAACGAAACCGGTATAATTGAATTATTAAAACTTACTGTTTTTACAATTATTGCCACCCTCTCTTGCACAACAGAAGCCACGCCGTAAATAAGTGTATTCTCCGGAATAACAATCCCGTTAAGAGGGAAGGAAGAAACAGCCCTAAGCTTAACGGTTGCTCCATCATAAACAGTCTGTTTTGTATGCACAACAGCCCTCACAACCAACGCTTTGGCGTCAGCTTGTATTCGGCTTGTTTGTGAAAATGAATTGAATGACTCCCGGCGCAGCTCGATTTTAGGCTGGTTTTGATAGCTGTCTGATGGGCAATCGGTATGAGAATATTGTCTTGTAAGAGTAGTAGTCCTCTTTTTCTTCTGAATGGAAGTCTGATTGATTCTGTTATCATAAGGATCCGCCTTGGGGGTGTTTTGACCTTCCATACTGATATCATCTATGGACAGATCCGCAGTATCTTGTTTAAAAAGCCTTTTAAAATCAATGTTTACATTCTCTTCTTCAATATTTAAAATGCTTTCATGGTCTTTTTTGCTATACGCCTGGTTTTTACTGGTTAAACCCTTTTCATCAGGGTTGAGAGTTTTCATTTCAGCCACATCAATCGGTGTGCCATTAGCTTTATTTGAGTTTATCGATACAATAAGGAATATTGATAAAACCAGCACCAATCCTCCCAGGATCGCATAGAAAACGAAAACAAACTTTTTATCACTATTCATGCCTGTTAGTTTTTAATCTCTTTCAGTTGTGGGTTCCAGTTCATAATAAAAAGACCGTGAGGATTGTGAGGATAATTCCTGACAGTTTTTTTTATAAGGCAAGTTCCATCCAGGATAAACTTTTCACTTGAAAAGCCTTTTCTAAACACCACAAATCCCTGAACGGTCACCGGATAAGGGTACCTCGTAAGATCTACATCCACCGAAACCACTTCGCCTTCAATCTCAATATTGTCTTTAAGAAGCTGATCATACCAACCCTGGTTTTTATATTTCCGATATGCATCGCGGATACTTTCATCACCAAGCCAATAAGCTGCTTCAATCTGTTTTTCGAAATTGAACTGGTTCATGGTATAAAGAGAACCATATAGCATGTTGATATGGTGCTTGCATTCTATTGTTAGCGCTTCATCCCGGGTTATTCTGTCCCGGATCTTACGAACCTCTCCATCGGATTCCAGGATCAATTGTTTATCGCTGTAATAAATATTTAGCCTGATGATAGCATAAGTAAAACATACCGTCATAACACAAAATAGAATTATCAGCCAGCGGACGATTGCATTGTTTCGCCTGATATTCTTCTCTATGTCATTAAAATGCCCGATTATCCTCATGAGTTGCGGAATATTTGGTACATGAATTTCACACTCCGCGTGTACAGTGATGTTTTAACCAGCACTACACAAAAAAGCACGGTGGAGATCATATAGCTGGCAGGGTTTATATCAATCAGGGTACCGGATGTCAGCGAGACCTTATAAGCAATAAGCTTTTCATAAAAAACACCACAGAAGGTATTGATGACGAAAAACACGAACACGGACGAAAACACGATAAGATAAATCTTAAGCCAGTTCCAGAAGAATTTATTATACTCTTCAAATATTGTTGCAACAATAGCAAAAGGAGCCAGGAACCGGAGCACAAAAAGGAAAGCAAACCTAAGTATCAGGGCAAAGACAAATATTACCGAATCCAGCATATACACAAGCCAGTCCAGTATTTTAAACAGTATCAGCCCGGGATTTTGCAGGTAATCTAATATACCGGTAGTTGATTTGGCCGTTCTTTCCGATGCATCGGCAGGTGGCGGGGCAGTTGTAGTAGTTGTTGATTCCTGGGAGGTTTCAGTGACCTGGGATATAAGTTTATCCTCGTTCTTGTACCGGACAAATGAGTCTTCAACCGATGATGTAATAGTATCAAATGCTGTAAAAAATAAAGAATGAAAAGCGATAATGGAAAGGTAAATAAAAGGACGGATCACATCATAAGGTTTTATCCGGTAACCATGATGCTCACTAAACGCTTTATAATACAGCTTGAAATAATGAATAACAACGATAATGATTGCAATAGCCTTCGCAATTGTGAGGCTCCAGGAGAATACAACATTGTCGAGAATACTCCTGTAAATGCCCAGCAAAAGATCATAACTGAAGTTCATATCAAAATTCTTTAAAAGACTCGTAAAGTGCTCCGGCTTTCTCTTTAGTCAAAAGAGACTGGTATGCTATATCCAACGAGGTTTGAATGTTGCTCATGTTTCTGTCAGCACTTTCAAGCGAGTTTAACCGTGAAATATCGTTCATATCGAAATAGCCATCCTCGATAAACCTGTTGGCTAAATCGATAAGCTTTTCAGCGTTGTTTAAAAGCTGGGAGATTGAATTTGAGAAATAGGATAGGTCAGCCGATGTGACATATTTAAAGCTCTTGGCGCTATTTAGATAAGAGCTATACGAATCAACAATGTAAATCTCCCGGTTTATAATGCTTTCAACATAAAACACATCGTTAAGCGCAGCATTTACCCTGGAAAGCGCTTTTTGTGCCTTTTCAGCATATTCAAGGGTTTTTGTAAGGATAGAACTTTGCTGAACAGCCTCGGAAAGATGTTCTAATAATGTAATATGATTCTTTACCTGGTTAACGTTATTGGCGGCATCGTAGGTAAGTGTTGCTCCGGCCTGTGAATAGAGATCACAGGAAATAAGAAAGACAAACGCGTTGATTAAAAACTGTTTCATTTGAATCTAACTTATTAGGTTTAAAATGGCTTTTTCAATGGAACCGGTCTTATTGTACTGATCTATGATCCGCTTTTTATCGGATTTTTCAGAGAGGTAAGAATAGTAGACTTCCCTTGGAACTTCCAACCGGTAGACATTCGATCGGTTACCGATACCCATTCTTAACAAAAACTCCGAATAAGGCCTTTCACCTGTAAGGTCGTTTCGAAGGCTTTTAAGCTGGTAAACATCGTGCCGGGAAAGTTTTAGACGGTTTGCAATAAAATCCGTGTCTTTATGGCGAAGCATGTAAAAGATGTGGGTATTGGTGATGAGAGAATTTCCAATTTCATTATCGGGGATCTGTTCAATGCCCTGGAGAAC
>JAFGOZ010000329.1 GCA_016926235.1 Bacteroidales bacterium
ACGGTTGGTACATGTTGTCGGGGCGGATTTCGGAGAGCGTTCCTGTCCGAAGGACACGGAACTGCGAAACGAGAATCCGCAGTTGGCTTACCACCGAACCCCGCCCTGCAATATGTACTGTGTTATGCGTTCGGCTTTTTATATTTTTAAATTTGTTTTAATAAAGTTTTAAACTATATCATATTATTAAAGAGTTATTATTTGAACCTATTTTGCTATAATTGCATTGCTACTTGCTTGAAAGTTATTTCAAAGAATGAAAAACATTACTTCTTGCGTTAGTTATCTTTTGTATATTGTAGACAGCAGAAATCAATCCATCTACCCTCCCATTATGAATAGGAACCCATTGAAAACCGTAACCGTTATGGTGCTCTGTGGGAACATGTGGACCTAAATATATATCTCGTCCTTTACTCATAATTATTTTATAATTATGTAATTGACCAAATTGCCCAGCATTGGCATCTACAGGAATCCATCCATAATCAGGAAGATAAAACTCAGCCCACATGTGAGGCCAAAGTCCATGATGTTGAGCACCTGAATATCCTTCATTTGATAACATCGTATCTAATCCTGAATACATTTTTGAAGTTGTCTCATCCATATCTGGCAGCCATCCTATTCTACCATAAACACATCTTGCTGGAATTCCTTCTGAACGACATAACGCGACAAAAAGAGCGCTATAATGTGTACAATCACCAATAAAATATGTTTTTTGACTTTTAATGTCATACTTAGAGTTATCAATCATGTAATCAATACTTCTATTCATTCCTTGATTATACATTATTTTTCCATAAACGAATTTTAATATTTTTTGTGCCTTTATGTATGGATTTATTTCACCTTCAATTGCTTGTTGGGCTAACTCTTTTACTTTTGGAGTGATATGTATTGTATGACCAGATTGGGTATATAGTTTGTATTCCTTTTTCGTTTTATCATAGGGTTTAATCTTTGAACTGTCAATCATTGTATGTACTTCATAAGACAAAAGTTTTACTTGAATAGTGACTTTATAAGAAGGTTGAACAGGATATTTTGCAAAATCCCAATAATATATAATATTTCCATATTCTGAATCTATGTATTGAGCATTAGGTTCTGGACGAACAGACAATATTTGGACATTCTTTTGTGAATCCCATTCTCGTGGAATTGGAATCCATACTTTAAGATTTTGTTCCCTTTCATGAATTTTGAGATTAGGCGCTATTTCAAAAGATATTTCAGCATTATAGGTGATTGGATTATTATGCACTACACCTAATTCCTGAGAATAGGACAAACTTTGAATGCACCCAAAGAATATGAGAGTTAGACAGGTTGTTTGAAATATCACGTGGATTCGGAATTTCATATTATTCAATGAGATAATTCTAAAAATAAAATGATTTATCAGTTGGTTCTTTTATAGGTATTTCTGACTTTTTCTATACCAGTATTTCTATCATACTTAATTTCTACTATTGTTTCTTTATCTGTGAAACTCAGGGTAGATTTTTCAATTATTTTTCGTGGTTCTTTATTATTATAAGTTACCAACTCTAAAACTGTTGGTTCAGTAAATTTTCCATGATAGTTCAACACTTTCCCATCTGAGAATAGTTCAAACCAGACAATTTTGTCTATTTCTTTATCATAGGTTAAGATTGACCATGATTCTACGATAGTATTGCCATTTAATTTTAAATTTAGGTAAGAAGATGAACCAAGATTATTTGCAATAGGTTTAATTTGCCAATCTAAAATCATGGTTCCATTAGCAAATTCACCTTTCCAACTACCATTAAGCTGACTTAAAAGTTTTATCTGGTCTAACTGTAAAGATTGATTTTGACTAAATGAAGTAAAAACAAAAAGGAGAACAGTTGTAACAATGCATACTATTTTTTTCATGTTCTTTGATTTTTATGTTTTTTACTAAAGTACAAAATTGTGAACATATTGCTTATACTATCTGCCATAGAATAAGTTGCAACATGAATTTAGATTTTCGTCAAGCTGACGCATAACGGTCGAGTGTATGTGCCGTAAGGGATTTCGGAGCAGTTTTCTGTCCACCGACACTAAAGGTTGAGCGGGCTGCAACGTTTGAATAACCACTGAAACCCTTATGGCATATACACTTTGTTAGCGGTTCGGGCTTACATGATACCTTATTCATCGATGATATTCAAAATATCGTTCACGAGTTTTTCTGCATCAAATGGTGCATTTGCTTGCCCGATATTTGCTGATAAAGTTATTCCCTTTTTTGGATCATAGATAAGTAAAGAACCATAAAAACCACCATGGCCATAGAAGGTTTTACTATTTAAGTCATATTTCAATATTCCTAAACCATAATTTGCTCCATACTTTTCAGTTGCAGTAGTATTAATCATTTTTTCAAGCGTTGCTTTATTTTCAAACAGTTCTAATCCGAAAAGCGATTCTATAAATACACCCAAATCCTTCGTAGTTGAAACCAAACCACCACCAGCCCATTCATAAGATGTATTAATTTTCTTTGTAATGTTAATTCGATTAAGAAAAGCGTCAATTCTTTTGCCTTTCCCATGGACCGTTTCATAAAACTCAAAATAAGTATTTTCCATATTCAAAGGAATTAATATCCTTTTTCTGATTGCTTCCGGAAGACTTTGTTTGGTTATTTGTTCAATGATATATCCTAGAATCATATAATTGATATCCGAATAATGATAACCTTCTCTAGGTCTATTAAAGGCTTTTTTATTCATTTTATACTTATAATAAAGCCTTATGAGTTTTTGAGGTGTATATTGTCTTTTTTTATGCAAAAGTACACTCAAATTAAAACGGGTAGCTGCATCTGAGAAGATATCGGGAATACCAGAAGTATGATTCAATAACATTTCAATTGTTATCTCTTTACCTCTAGGTGTTTTGTCAAGAATGAGAATTTCATCAAAGTTCAGAAAATTCATATGCCCGATATAGTTTATTGCCTTGTCTTTAATGTTTAATTTTCCTTCTTCCTCTAATTGAAGTATTATTGTTGCAACAAAAGTCTTTGTAATACTTGCCACATTATACTGATATTGTTCATCTATCATTGTGTCGTTTCTACCAATAATTCCTACCCCATGACAAAATTCAAATCCGTTTTTTTCATTTTTCAGGTAAATTAAAAAATTATGAACAGGCTGTTTGCCTTTGTGAATAAGAACTGTTTTCATCAAACTATCCAGTTTCTGCTCTTTGACTTTGGAATTATTTTGAGCACTACACGTGAATGATAGTAATAAAACAAATAAAATAATTAATATTCTCATATCTATTTACTTAGCCTGAATTATTCATAAAAAAGGGGTATTTGTTCTTCATTTACAACTTAATTAGTTATATTTGAAGTGATTACAACAAATAAAC
>JAFGOZ010000330.1 GCA_016926235.1 Bacteroidales bacterium
GAAGCGACCACGGTGACATCATGTTTCTCCAGCATAGCTGCCAGGTAACCGACACGGCGGATATGCCTGTCCCGCTCTTCCTTGCTGAAACCAGTCTGTGGAAACATCTGACGGACAATATCCCCATCCAGGTGCTCCACCCTGGTGCCATTTTTCGAAAGATATTCAACCACACCCTGTGCGATGGTGCTTTTCCCGGACGCGGATAATCCGGTGAGCCAGATGACGGATGGAAGTTTCATTTATTATTGTTCCCTCCTTTCCTTTATCCAAAGACTTAAGAAAGGATCATCAATCTCGTATTTGTTATCATTTTTCACAATATATCCGTTTCGCAGTAAACGTTTAAGACTGCTATATGCAGTACTGGGCGCTCCAATATTATATTTACGGAAGAAAGCTTCCATCAATGGAGTTAAACCTGAAAGAGAAAGTCCTATCAATACTTTTTTATCTGTTCTGTTGAATGTATTCCATAGAATCTCATAATCCATATCATGCATACGTATCAGTTCGTTAATAGCTTGTCTAACAGGAATATCGGATACACTTTTTTGATTCAGAATATTCCAAACAACAAAGGCGAGTTGCTGTGTATAATAGGGATGGCAGTTAGTAATATTAAGAATTTCTTCTGATAACAGAACATTATTTCTTGTAACTGTATGTAATCCTTTAATCAGATAAGCTTTAAAATCTTCACGGGGTATTTTTCCCAAAGGCATAAGCATACCAAAATGATAGAAAGGTGATTTCTTTTTTTCGAATATTTCCCGCATCAAAGATTCCTGACTGCCAAGGAAAACATAATTGATATGCTTATGATGCTGAATGATCGATCTTAAATGATTAAGCAGATCAGGATTGATGCGAGGAGCTTCCTGAAATTCGTCCATTACAACTATCAATTTTTTTCGTTCATTACTTAGTTTTTCCATAAGATTCATTACATCTTCAAGCATTGGCAGTTGCGCTGAAACAGGCTGAAATGAAATGTCAACTTCATTGTTGACCGGATTTATGGAAATGGTTGGAATAATCCTGAAATTCCGGACTATTTGTTTCACCTTTTCAAAATGATAAATACGATAAATTCGCTTTAGAAGCTGTGCAGCAAAATCTTCAACAGTGGTAATAATCTGAAAATCGATTGAAATGACCGGCCTGATTGTTTGTTTGACCACCTTGAAAATAAGGCTTGATTTCCCAAATCTTCGGGGACTTATTATAATAAGGTGATTGTCACTGTTTAGCAAAGACATGACACGTGAGATTTCTTTCTCACGATCGGTAAAATGTGGGTCATCAACAATACTTCCAAACTTAAAAGGATTTTTAGACATTGATTGCGAAATTTTTCGTTGCGAAATTCTTCGCAAATATACTATTTTTTAATCAATCACCCTCCCATCCCATAGCTGTTCAAGAAAGAATTTCCAGGGCATTATACTTATATTGCCAACTTTACGTGGAGAAAGATCATTGGATACCAATATAAGTTTTTTGACCTTATATTCCTTAGCAAAACTCTTCAAGCCACGCAGATGACCATGGTGCGCCATCCCGGTGGCTTTCACCTCCACCGCTACCTGATGATCTCCCAGGATAAAATCAACCTCTATCTGTGAAGCGGTACGCCAATAACTTATCGGATAATTCAGATCAGAATAATGACTGTGAGAATATATCTCGTGAAATATAAAATGTTCAAAAGCACGGCCGAATAATTCGCTTCCATAATCTATTTTACTGCGTTTAAGAAGATAGTTTGCGATACCTATGTCAAAATAATAGAATTTAGGCGAGAGTATAACCCGGCGTTTGGGTTTCTTCTGGAAGGAGGGAAGAAAGCGGCCTATAAGAGTATCTTCAAGGATCTGGAAATATTCCCTGATTGTAGGAGCACTCAGACCACAATCTGCTGCTATGTTGGAATAGTTGACAATCTCTCCATTTGAGAATGAGGCTGTTTCCAAAAAACGTGAGAAAGAGCTGATTTTTCTGATCTTTGCTTCGGCCATGATTTCATCACGAAGATAATTTCCAATATAAGCTGAAAGTAATTTATCAGGCCGTTTTGTCAGGTAGTGACGGGGTAACAAACCGTTATTCAGTGCCTTAAGTAAATCAAAATCAGGTATTTCTTTATAAACCAATGGATATAATTCATACCTTGCAGCTCTTCCACCTAAAAGATTACCCCCAGATCTTAAAATCTTACGAGGACTTGATCCACTCAGAATAAATTGCCTGTTGCGGTTCACAATCATCCATTGTATTTCGTTAAGAAGTGAAGGCAATCGTTGTATTTCATCAATTATTACAGGTGAGCCATCAGGAATTGCTTCCAGTATTTCACGTAATAATGAAGGATTACGAAGAAAACGGTTATATTCATGCGACAGCAGAAGATCAAAATAAGGTGCTTCAGGATATAGCATTTTCAGTAAAGTACTCTTACCTGTCTGTCTTGCTCCCCAGAGAAATGCACTTTCTAAACCAATACCTCTGAAAATTTGTTCTCTATTATACATGATAATTTAAACTATATATTTTATTTATCATGATAATTAAAAGTACAAATATAATAAATTCTGAATTAAAAATCTAAAGGAAGACTTGTAGACTCTTCCCTCACCCCAACCGAGAAC
>JAFGOZ010000331.1 GCA_016926235.1 Bacteroidales bacterium
CATCCTTTAATTTACTGATATACAGTAAAATGCACAATCTTTTTTTATGCGAGTTATGAACAAGTTTTAATAGCACAACGGGTTAATAATATTGTAATCTATGACTTTCGTGTTTATGCATTAAGAAAATCGGCATCATTGTAACCTAGAAAAGACCCGTTAGAGTCAATCGATATTTTGAAATAATATCTATACGCGATTTTAGAGAATTTAAAAATGACAAAATCCTACTAAGCAATATAAATGAAATATATTATGCGGCTGATATATGTAATAAATCAATTAGGTCAGTTATGATCACTCAGCATCTTTATATCTTAATTGATAAGATCACTTCTATTTACAAAATTTTACAGATAAACATGTTTCCTCAGTACGAAGAAATTCTTTCTCTTGAATTAGCAATTCCTATATCATATTTAGGGTTCTTCAAGTCTGTAGTAAAATATGTTATTTAATAATGGGATGATCAACCAATACAGGAAATTTAAAATCAGCGATTTTTTGTAGGATTTTATGATTTGCCCTTTTTATTATTCCTCCAAAAGGTAACATAGTCAGAAAATATAGGTACCCAAACCAATATATCAATCGCGCACTTTTAATAGCTGCAGACTTAATGTTTTCTTTTGCCCTTTTTTTATCATTCACTAAATAATAATCCAATCCAAGAATAAAATACCACCAAGCAGCTTCTTTAGGATGCATTTTTTCTCCATGCTTTTTCAACAAAAGGAACCGACCATTAATCATTTTTTCTGGGCTTTTCGTAATTGAGCCATGATTTATACCTCCAGTAATTACTATTTCATCATGAAATGCATAATTTTGAAATTGAGCTATCCTGTAGCTCAATTCAACTTCTTGCATGGCTGGCATTATTTCATCAAACAGTCCGGCTTTAAATAATATATCCCTTTTTATCATCCACCTTACACCATGGCCAGCGCCCTGTCCCGTATTTATATGCATTTTTGGACGTGATATTTTTCCTGAATCAATATCTTTTACCTGATACCATGAAAGTATGAAATCATATCCTGATTTTTTTACTGCATTTAGCTGACTTTCGAACCTGTGCGGAAGGTGTTCATCATCATCGTCAAGAAAAACTATATAATCTCCAGAAGATTCATTTACTCCAAAATTACGGGCAGAATTTGGACCTTTTCCGGAATTTTTAAAATACTTGATCCTTGAATCTTTCCTTTGATATTCTTTCACCATCTCTTCTGATCCATCTTCCGATCCATCATCCACAATAATCATTTCCCAGTTCTGGTATGTTTGATTTAAACAGCTTTTGATTGCCCTTTCAAGAAGTGGCTTTCTGTTAAAAGTAGGTGTTATGCAAGAAATTAACTCCAAGTTTTCAAATATTCCTTAGAATTCGCGCTGCCTCAGGTCCGCAATTAAACATAAGATCAATAATAGACATTTTTGGTTCAAATGCTCCCCATAATTGTTTGTATATTGGATGTATAAATTCATAAATCTGGCAATCTATGCCATTGGCTTTCATTAATTCCTCAGATTGGTATTTTTTACCCCCATAGCCGGATATATAAGTGTCTGCACCTTGAGACTTGCAAATAGATATAATACGTTGCGTTGCCTCTGCATTTACATATTCTATATCACTTAGTTTTACAATATGGGTTTCTATTTCTAAACATCTCATAATATATCTTATAAGACTCAAATTGATATCTGCAAGCAAATCTCCGCTATTTGTAAGAATCTTGTTAAAATCTAAAATATAATGATCAAAATACTCTGTACGTGAATAGTTATGTTTTAAAAGATTAATAACTCTTTTAAAACTTGTTTTTGGTTCAAATATTTTTATTTTGGACACTGCGGTACCAAGTGGAGCTTTTTCAACTGGAAGTGTTAACCATTTTGGGCCTTCAGGTGTTTTTATCTTATTTCTGTTTATGTAACTTTTATTAGTGAAACTAACATCATCAGCGATAACAAATACATCAGATAGTGCTATTTTATAAAAATAGCCGCACCATGGAATAAAGTTTGGTTGATGAGCAGCAAGCTTAATTCCTTCATTGTTGCTAACTTGATTAATCATTCAAATACTTCTCCATCAAGTTCAAACCATTTTTGCTATCTAATATTTTAAAACCATTCTTTTCATAGAAAGCAATTGCTTTTACATTGTCTTCATACACCTTAAGAGTTAGCTTCTTAAAGTATGAACTAATCGTTTTTTCTAATTCATTCAACATTGCCTTACCTGTTCCCTGGCCTCTTATATTATTGTTAACAATAAATCTGTGAATATGCAAAGTATCATTATCTTTAATAGAAACAATAATATAGCCTGCTAATAGACGGTTAAAATACGCCACCATGCTATGCTCCCATTTCCCCTCAAGATCTAACATATACTGATCTTTACCCCAATTATCATGCTCAGTTCCATCGCTTACAGCAATAAAATCATCAAAATCTGAAGCAAGCAATTCTCTAGAAATCTTTTTAAATGTCAGATTCATTATAGAATATATCTCAGTACTTCAAAGGCTTCAGCATATTCATTTTCAAATTGTGTTCCCCTTGTCCTTGCAAGGCTTGTTATGAAACTCTCATTGAGATAAGACCTGTGCTTTTGTGTTTCGTAGCATTTTAAAGCCTCAATCTTTTTCTCAATGTGCTTTTTCTCAAGCTTGACAAAACTTTTAGTCTCAAAGATGATATTATTCCAAGGTAGTTCGTATCCTAGAATAGAAATCTTTTTAAAAACCCTTAAACCTTCTGAAGCTATGACCTGATGATCTTGATGAATATCATTGGGGGAGGGAACAAATACAATATCAGGCTTTATTTTATTCCTGAGCTTGACAATTTCTTCAAGAATTTCTTGTCTGTACTCTGGAAAGTTCCTAACCTTATATCGATATGTATATAGGTTGTTTAAATTAACTCCCAGTATTTTCATCGCTGCTTTGAATTCTTTTAAAAGGGAATCCTTGGGAAAGCCAGATGGTACAGATTCCTCTGCAATCGAAAATGACACTACATAGACTACCCTGCCTTCTTCAATAAATTTAGCAATTGTTCCCCCGCACCCTAATTCAACATCATCAGTATGGGGTGCAAGGAATAATACTTTAAGCTTCATATTATTTCTTTTTTTTGCATGAAAGTAAATATGAATATATATCCTATGAAAATCCGTTGGTATTATTAATTAGGAACAGATTTCTTCAAAGAATAATATTTTAGGCTCTGTATATAGCTTCATTTTTTTTTAAGTTGTATTTATTAACTTTGCTGGATTACCAGCTAAGAGACAATTACTTGGAAATGATTTAGTAACTACTGCTCCAGCCCCAATTATCACATTGTCTCCCAAGGTTACTCCTGGTAATATTACTGCATTCGCACCAATCCAGCAATTTTCACCAATTCTTATTGGAGGTGAAGTCTCCCATTCACTTAATTTGTCTCTTCTGTGATTTGCAGATATCACCTTCACACCTGGACCAAATATGGTGTTTGACCCAATTTCAATGCCGTTCAATCCTTTAAAAGACAATATTACATACAATATGTGTTTTATACAATATTAGAATTAAATCAAATATGTCTTATATTTTTAAATTTAATAAGATATGGTCGTAATATTATCAGTGATTCTTGATAACCAGGACATTTTATAATTTTTGAAATTATATAATACAAAGACAAACCGAAAATAGTCTGAAGAATTAGACTAAAAAATAGACTTTCAACAAACAGATTGAATAGGAAGTTAACAAAATAAAAAATTAGTAAAGAAATAATCATATATCTTAAAAGGCTAACAAATTGGATTATTATTTTGCACTTTAAAATAGCTCTGATAAAGATTGTTCCAACAAAAAAAAGACAAAACATAGCTATAACCTGACCTACCACTAAACCCATAACGCCCCAGTGAACGCCTATTACTATTGATGCCATAATTAGAACCTTATGTATAATTGTAATATATAAATATTTATTTGCCTCACCCTTTGCTTTTAATATACTGGATTGTAATCCGTATATTGGATAAAAGATACCCCCAAGACAGAGTATTTTTAAATATGGTACTGCAGGTAACCATTTCTCGGTAATTAGTACAATAATAAAAGGTTCTGCGATAAAAAACAGCAAAATGAATAAAGGAGCAGATAAAAATGCTACTAGTTCGACACTTTTATTATAATTTATTCTTAATCTCAAATCGTTTTCTAATTCATTGTCGCTTCTATTCTTAAGAGTGCTGAAAGCCGGGAAAGATACTGTATTTATTACTGCCAGCATATTTTTAGAAATAATACTGCGATATCCAGTTGCCCGTGTATAGAAACCTAGATCTTCGGCTGTAAACAGCTTACCTATAATTAGATGATTTATGTTAAGGAAAATATTATCCAGTAAACTGATGCCTAAAATTCTGGAACCAAAACCAAAAAGATCTTTTAAGGATGAAATGCTAAAACTGATTCTTGGGTGCCATTTACTCCAGGTCCAAATTAATATAGTATACGACAGATCTCTTGAAACCTGCAGACCAACCAAGCTCCAAACCCCAAAACCTCTCAATGCCATTGGTATACTAACTAATCCGGATATTAGCATTGAAATAATACTAATTTTTGTGATGAGCTTAAAATTCAATTCCTTTGTAAACTTCGTTGTTTGGATAATCGTTAATGAACGGATGATTATACCTATAGCAAGAACAATTATTATATTTTTCAAAATTGTTTGATTAAAAAAATCTACTATCCAGTCCGAAGAAGTCCAAAGCAATAGAAATATTACTAAAGCGATTAAAATGTTGATAATAAATACAGTTGAATAATCCAAATTAGAAACATTTTTTTTATGGATAATTGCCTGACTAAAACCACTGTCTACAATAGTGTCTCCAACAGAAATAAAAATAGCCACCATTCCTATTATTCCATACTCATCTGGCGCAAGAATTCTTGCAAGAACTATACCTATGGCAAACCGTGCAATTTGTTGACCAGCAACACCAGTAAAACTCCATAATGCCCCATCAATAGTTTTCTTCTTGAGGTCTCCCATTAGTCTACGATGCTTTCTCTATACACTATTTCTTCTATATATATTTAGCCAATAATGATTATTACACTACCACATATACTTCGTACATGTCAATAATGATTTTAGAAGTTGTTGATTTGACAGCAGTGTACATCGAATACTTGATTCATAATTTACAATATGCCTTTTAAATTATTCGGTGATCTTCAGTACTGTCCGGTTAAGATTTGACTTATTGCACTAAACGCATTGATATACAAATTTATACAGCGGTTAAAAAATTTGACGATTTGAATTCATATTTTCGCTCATTTCTTTATCTGAGCGAGAATGCATATAGGTAAAACAGTTTTTTCACAACTGATGACATTTATGCCAGAGTGTGATTCCCAGAAGTGTGTCGACCATTACATGGGCGACTATCGAGTAAGAAAACTTAATTGCCGGGAACATTTCTGGTGATGAGTTTTGCTCAACTCACTGGTCGAGAAAGCTTTTGCGATATTGAGAACTGCCTGACCGCATTCTCTGGCTAATTGTACCATTCCGGCATTAGTAAGCCTGTTTCCAGATCCACTCTTGCTAATGCCAATGAGAAAAGGGAGTGGCGTATCTATGCCGATTTCGCTCAGATCCTCATCAAGCAGGCAAGGCCCCTGTATATCGATGACAATGACTTCTGGGTTGACCTGGACAATGTGGTC
>JAFGOZ010000332.1 GCA_016926235.1 Bacteroidales bacterium
GAAATTAAAATATTATAAAGAAACCGATTCATTATATATTGACTTATCCTCTAAACCGAGTATTGAAAGCATGGAAATACAAGAGGGATTGGTAATAGATTTTGATGCTAACAATCGCGTAACAGGTATTGATATTAGTAATGCCAGCAAATGGATGGATTTCACCAATGTTAATATTGATATTCCAACGTCACGATTAATAGAAGAATAAACAAAAAACATATAATACAAAAGATGCCGATGTAATCCTTATATTTACCTGATAAATACCTTCCCATTGTTTAACAATACGCCTATTTTCTTGCCATCTGTTGTTCTTACAATACGGCCGGTTATTTCTACCTGGTCTTCGTTAAAATTTAACTGTTCAAATAAACCTTCAAATAAGAAAATTTGATTTCAATAAATAATTATTAAATCCAAATTATCATTAAATAATAATTTTGACGGATTTGGATTAAAGTTATAGCATAGTTTTTAATTCATCAATAGTTATACCTAAATCTTTACATATAGCTTTAATTGTTTTCCTTTTTAATGATTTTTTACCGTGTTTAGGAATTGTTGTAGGTCTGTTATCTTTAGCCCTTTTATAAATCGCATGGCTCGTTCCGCTTTGCCTGACAAAAACAAATCCAAGGCTTTCAGCTATTTTAATCATTTGCTTGGATGATACATCAGGGAAAAAGCTTGTCATATAGCAATTTTTAATGAAGCTACAGAATAATTATCGGAAGGAATCTCTTCATTGTTTTTCTTATAATCCTCAATAAATTCCTTTATAAGTAATTTCATTTCATTTAATGTTTCTTCAAAAGTTATACCTTCTGTATGACAACCCTGAAATGCCGGGCATTCGGCAAAATACCCTCCTTCTTCGCATTCTTCAATAATTATTTTAAAATTGTATTCTATTTTAGCCTCCAATTTTATTATAAAAATATTACTTTTTTTTAATGTAAACAACAATATTAATAAAACGAAGACATTGGATATCTTTATTTTACCTCCAGATACTCCATTTGCTGCTACTATTCCTCAATCCATCGGATGGCTAAAAAGCCATCCGATGGGTTTGGAATATAAATGGAAGGGTGGTAATAAAAAAAAGACATCAAAGCCATCGGATTTCTTCAAGAAATCCGATGGCTATTGTCTATTAATAAAAAACCAAACAGGTTTTGGAAACCTGATAGGGTTCCTTAATTTACTTTCCCTCCAGTTCCTTCACCTGCTGTTCCAATTCTTCTATTCTTTTTATTAAATCTTTTATTACCTCATTTTGTGCCGAAACAGTGGCTGATAAATCCCTATGCTCACCATCGCTTGACCTAATAAACGGGTGCAGAGCAGAGTGATCTAACTGATTCTCTTTATTATCTTCTTCATACACACCATTCGGTAATCTTTTCATTGACAGAACAGCATCATAAGCAGTTTTTAAATCTATTGGATATGGGGTACGATCTGTAAATGATAAGGCAGAAACATCATCACTAAAATATACATCTCTTGTTCCCCTGGGTATTGAAAACACAGGATACCATATATTTGATTCAAGACACTCAAAAAATATGGTATCACTATATAAAGTTGAAGTTCTGAATCCATATACATGATTTATTCTTAACGTCTGATTTTCTCCTGGTGTCGTATTATATGGTCCTAAAATATCAAGTTTTGCATTTGGAGTTGATATCCCAATCCCCACATCCCCATCACTGGTAACCACAAAAGCGCTATCAGCCGAGCCGGTTGTGCCGCCTTGTACGTGGAGTAAGCCGGAGGGAGATGATTTATTAATACCAATATTACCAGTTGTAGTAATAGATAATCTATTGGTAGAATTTGTATAAAAATCTAATCCGTACTGATTTCCTCCAGAAGTTCTTTTTGAGGCAATACCTTCTGTACTATTTTGTCCAAATAATAATCCATAATTTGAAATACTTCCATTATTTCTGTTTCCTGGATCAATATAAACCTTTCCATTCCAATCCCAAAGAATTGACATTCTTTCGCCTACAAGTCCTGTTGTACCTACTCCCCCTCTATCACAACCAAATAAAACCGGACCGTTAACATCAATATTATCGAATAATTTTGGATTTTGATAGAATCCTAATCCATGATTAATATCAGATCCACTACGGAAATATATATTACTATCATTTAATCTTACTGAACCATTAACATCCAACTTTGCATTTGGATTAATTATACCAATCCCCACATTCCCTTCAACCAGTAAACCATTTGTTGGTGCTGTGTTGGTGCCGGAATAGGAAGCGCCTATTACTGCTCCGCCTTCAATATCGAGTTTGTTTTGGGGAGTTTCTGTTCCTAATCCAAGATTATTACTAGGATTAAAAATCATTCCCAAACCACCTCCGCTTAATCCAATATGAATGTTTGCGTCTGAAGTAACATCTGACCAACAATTAGTTATAAAATATTCCCTGCTAGCTCTTCTCGATTTTAAATATATAAAACCAGCATTATGACCATCTAGTAATAATTCAGCATGATTAAAATTGTCCGGATCATATATATATAAATTATTATTTGAACCTGTTTTGGAATCAATACCAACACCTAAACTAGTGTAATTAGAATGCATGCCATAGGTATCTTCAGTCCACAAACTATTATTTGCAGCTAGTTCTGCCAGGGTCTTTGTGCCTGTTACGGCATCGGTAAAAGTAAGGTTGTTGCTGCCGTCTACATCCAGGTAGGTGTTAGTGTTTTTCAAGCCAAGGAGGCCACCAGGGGAGGTTGTACTTATACCAACATTACCTCCATTTTGCCAGGTCATAATATCTGCAGCATCAGATGATTTTAATACAGTATAATTTCCTGTTGCTCCACCTCCGGAATAATAACCATATAAACCAAATCTCTCGAAACCTTGTTCGCTAATTATTAATCCGCCAATCCCATCAGTTTCGCCAAGATCTATTTCAAGTTTACCTTTTGGCAAAGTTGTTCCAATCCCAACTTTTCCACTATCAGTAACCACAAAAGTACTATCTGCATCGTCGGTAGTGCCGCCTTGTACATGAAATAAAGAGGAAGGAGTCATTGTATTGATACCAAAATTACCACCACTATGAAAAGCCCAGTTACCTGAAGCATTCATTTCAAATACACCCCTATCTCCTCTAGAATCCTCAGACCATAAAATACCTTGTCTTTCAGTAGTGCTCTCTCTCCAGTAATTAATCCAGGTATCTACATTACCAGTACCAACTAAGGCAACTATATCATTTAGATCACCACTGTAATTTGTAACACTACCTGCTGTTACTGTAAGCTTATTTAAAGGATTGGTTTCACCTATTCCCACATTACCATTATTTAATATAGTCATACGTGTATTTGAGCCTGTTTTGAATAATACCCCACCACTGCTATTGGCATCAGAATCGCCTGTTACTATTGCATCTCCTGCATTTGAAAGTGATGATGCAGAACCTGTACCTGCTGTTGACATACTGCTTCCGTCTCCAAAAATAAGCTGACCACCAGATCTAATTCGAATATCACCAGAAACATCTAACTGATATTGAGGATTATAATTATTAATACCAGTATAACCAAGACTGTCAATATATAGTCTATATGCGTTTTCTCTATTATCATGTATTGCAAATGATGACTCAGGTCCGCTAACAGTTAATGCTGATACCGACCAATCGCTTGTTTTTGAAGCACCATTACATCTTAATCTAATTGCAGTGTGCTCCTTGTTACTTGCAAGCTCCATTTTATAAGCTGGATTTAATGTACCAATCCCCACATTTCCATCACTGGTAACCACAAAAGCACTATCGGCATCATCCGTTGTGCCACCTTGCACGTGGAGTTTACCAGAAGAGGATGTGGTTCCAATTCCAACATTACCGGTTATTATCATATTACCTGTACCCGGATTATTTCCCATAAAAGAAGGTCCAATAACTATACCTCCTGAAGTAGTGATCCCCATGGCTTCTATTCCATTATGATATGAATATCTATTATAATCAACCAAATCAGTTGTATTATTTACAACAAACATTAGTCTTCCTCCATATGTGTTTCCCGCAACAATATAATTCCAATTATTATTTCCAAATTGAATACCATCAAAACCAAAATTCCCTCTAAATTCATCTCCTGAGTTATCAAATTTCGCTATAAATTTTTCTAAAGCATTTATCATAATATCCCCATTTACATGAAGTCTCTTTTCTGGGCTTATTACTCCAATCCCCACATTCCCCTCAACCAGCAAGCCATTGGTTGGTGCTGTGTTGGTGCCGGAATAGGAAGCGCCTATTACTGTTCCGCCTTCTACATCGAGCTTGTTTTGGGGATCGGTTGTTCCAATACCAACATTACCTGTACTCTTTATTCTTAATACTTCCGCCCAACTTAATATAGTATTTGCTGTTCCTGATGGAGCAATCCTGAATACATGTTCACCCGCAGATGATTGCTGATATTGTGTAGCGTAACCGTCAACAAGATATCTATAGTCATCAACAACATAATCTACATATGCATTATTGTTATACATATTGGTATATCCGCTTTTACTAATTATAGTCATTCTTGGCCCAATTTGTAAATGGGCTTTTGGATTTGTTGTTCCAATCCCCACATTCCCGTTCTCATCAATATACAAACTGGTATCATTACTGGTTAAAAAGCCTAAGCCATAATTATCGATATTACCAAGGGTACGTACTGCGCCTCCTGCTTCGCCGCCGTTGGAGAAGTCGCCGGGATTATTTTTTAATTCTGAAAGTGAAACATCTCCCGCAATTGGATCATAAAATGTCAGTTCTCCATAGGCTTCTCCTTCATATAATGCTTGTACTTCATACTGAGTTAAAACACGATTATAAATACGAATATCATCAATTTTGCCATCAAAACTACCTATAGTTGTGCCATTTCTACGAAGTGCTCCAATAGTGGCCACTGTTGACGGATTTGTTGCATTAAATAAATCGTTCCACCAGGAAGCAACATCGTTAGTAAAAGATAATGTTCCAATTGAATTTCCATTTAAATACATAATTATCTCTGTTCCATCCTGTACCACAGCCATGCAATTCCAGTTAAAATTTGTCACACTGTTAAAATCATTTTCATGTACATCAATTTGCCATGGTCTTGGGTCAGGATCATCAATAAACATAACTGACATTAATCTTTGAGTAACCATTCCGGTTCGCTGATCAATCTTCATAACAAACTCAGTTATAATTTCATTTGTGTTATTTGATATATTAAAAATAAACTTTTGTTCACCATAGTTAACTCCATCAATCTGAAACCAAAGTATAATCGAGCCTTTATCCAGTTCAAAATCGGTTATAGGTATATCAATATAATCGTCGGTTCCGTCAAAGCTATAAGCACTGCTGGCATTCCCAAACCTGTCAGTTGTTAGAGATGCTCCATTTACATTACCATTATTGTCATTACCGCTTTCATCATTCGGATCTCCGTTGAACGGATAATAAGCAACAAGTCCGGAATCTAATAAAGAACTGTCATAACCACTAATTATTTTTGAAGTTCTTAATATATTGTTACCAAAATTAATTGTATCACTAAGAGATTCTTTGTATTCCCCTAAATATATATTTCCACCATCGCTTAAATACAAAGTGTCGTTTAAGAAGTTAATTGTTTGTAGTTCGTTGTTTACAGATCCGTCGACCTCACTTGTTAAATAACCTGCACTTGAATGATCACCCCAACCATAAGCATCATTCCAGTTGGCCGTATCGGAGGCCATTATGCCATAGCTTAAATGAGAAGCAAAAATTGGGTCGGTTTCATTATAAGCAGTTAAATAACCTTCATCTGCATGGTTGCCCCAGCCATAAGCATCATTCCAGTTGGCTGTATCAGTGCCTGTAATGTCACTAGTTAAATGAGCATCAAAAACAGGATCGGTTTCATTGTATGCGGTTAAATATCCTTCTGCCGAATGGTCACCCCAACTATGTGCTTCGTTCCAGTTGGCTGTGTCAGTGGCAGTAATGTCACTACTTAAGTGTGCATCGAAAACAGGATCGGTCTCATTGTATGCGGTTAAATATCCTTCTGCTGAGTGGTCACCCCAATTGTGTGCTTCATTCCAGTTGGCAGTGTCAGTGGCTGTAATATTACTTGCTAAATGTGCATTAAAAATTGGGTCGGTCTCACTGTAAGAAGTTAAATACCCTTCATCAGCATGGTTGCCCCAAGTATAAGCAGTATTCCAATTAGATGTATCAGCAGTTGTAATGTCACTTGTTAAATGAGCATTAAAAACAGGATCGGTTTCATTATAGGCAGTTAAATATCCTTCTGCTGAATGATCCCCCCAACCATATGCTTCATTCCAGTTGGCTGTATCA
>JAFGOZ010000333.1 GCA_016926235.1 Bacteroidales bacterium
ACGTATTCTTTGAGGAGAATATTTTTTATTTTCAGGACCTCCAATCTGGTCTGTCATTCCATCTGAAAAGAAAAATATTTTATCCCCTTTGTTTATATTGATTTTGTAATTGGTAAAATCTTGTTCAACCTTTTTTCTGTGAGGAATTCCTCCGATTGCTTTTCTGTCTCCTCTGTATTCGGTAAACTCTGTGCCGCGAACAAAGAATAATGGTCTATGTGCACCGGCATATTGTAACTCATGCTTTTTAAGATTGATCTTGCAGAAAGCAATATCCATTCCATCCCTTGCGTCAGCATCTACTTTGTCCTGACGCAATGTCGTACGCACTCCGTGGTGTAACCTGTCGCATATCTGGCCGGCAGTAAGGTCTTCATCATGGTCAACAACATTATTTAAAAGAAAATATCCAATAAATGACAGAAGTGCGCCAGGCACACCATGTCCTGTACAATCAACTGCGGCGATATAAATAATGTCATCCTTTTTAAATAACCAGGGAAAATCGCCACTTACAACATCGCGCGGTTTATAGTAAATAAATGATTTCGGCAAATATTCCTGGAGTTGCTTAGTGGCAGGCAAAATTGACGATTGAATACGTTGCGCATAATTTATACTTTCTGTAATTTTTCGATTTTTATCCTGAATTTCCATTTCAATTCTTTTTGCTTCAGTTATATCGTGGTTTACAAAAAGAAGGGTCTCAAGTTCATTTTCATTAAACTCAGGAATAGCGTCAATACTAAGAATGCGTTCACCTAATGACTGTGTCTCAATAATAACTTCTTTAGTTGATTTATTTAATGAATGTTTTATTTCATTGATTGTTTCATCGAAATATTTCGTGAGGTTTTCATGCAGTTCAATTTGGCTTAATGTTTTATTTAGTAAATCCTTTGGGGAATAACCAAGGTATTCTTCTACCACAGGATTAGCATAAAAAAACTGTCCGGCAGGATTTATCCTAATAATCATATCCGTACTGTTTTCAGAAAGAGATTGCATTTTACTACGCATTCTTTCTTCTTTTTCAGCTTTTTTTCGGGCTGTAATATCTTGAGAATTTAGGATAATACCTTTTATTGCGGGATCGTCAAGTAGGTTTCTGCCAATAGTTTCAATAAAGACTTTTTTACCGTCTTTTTTCATATAGGTATACTGCAAACTCTGCGATTCATTCGGTTTTTCAAGAAGTATTTTAAACATTTCCCTTACTTCAGCTTCGCCTTTACGTGTTAAACGGTCCAGATCTTTACCTTTAATCATTTCATCTGGAGTATACCCGTATATTTTTGTTACCGATGGACTTATATATATTAAATTCAGCTCCTTATCATAAATGGAGATTACTTCAGAGGCATTTTCAAGTAATGAATACTGGCGTTTTTGTGCTTTTTCTACTTCAAGAATTTGGGCTTCAAGTTTCTCATTTGACTTTTCAAGCTCTTCATGAGTTGCCCTCATTTCTTCAGCATTCTGACGTAGTTCTTCTTCATTTTCACGAAGTTCTTCAGTCATTTGCTGTGATTCTTTAAGTAGTTTCTCAGTTCTTTGGTTTACTTTAAGGTTATAGATTGTTCTGGCAATTATTTCGCCTAATTCTTTAAGAAATGCAATAGTAGATTGCTGAATTTCTTTTTTAACCGAGGCAAATTCCATTACTCCCTGCAATTTCTCATCAGTAATCAGAGGTACTAAAACAAGGCTGGAAGGTTTTTTATCTCCCAAGATACCACTAGTAATTGTAACGTAGTCTTCAGGTATTTCAGTCCGATAAATTACATCCATTTCATATGCACATTGTCCAACGAGGCCATAACCAATTTTGAACTCCTGGTTGAGAAACTTTTTTCGATTATATGCATATGTGGCTTTATTAATAAGAAGTTTGGATTCATCATCATACAAGTATATTATTCCCTGTACAACATCGATGTATTTTATTAATGCAACAATTACTTCATATACTAAAATATCAATATTATTATGAATGCGTAAAATATTTTGGATAACATCCTTTCCTTCAGCTATCCAGTTTTGCTCTGTTTCTTTGGTTTTATTTTTTTTCAGGTTATCCCTCATCAAATTTAAGGAAGCTGATAAAAAATCATTCGAACCATCTGAATCAATAGAAACGTCATAATCACCATCCCCGATTTTTTTAGCAAACGAAGCTATTTTATTAATGTCTTCATCTCTTTTTGCAATTTCTTCCTTATAAAAGTCAATTCTTTTCCTTAATAAAAAAATCAGATAAACAGATACTGAACCTACAACTAAAGGAAAAAGATCGAATAACCAAATAAGTTTATTTACTTTATGAATAGTAGCAATAGAATGGAATGAAATATTGAGGTCACGAATAAAAATTTCAACTATCCATGCAATTAATGGAATTAGTAATAACAGGAAAGCTCCTGAAACTATCTGAATAATTTTATTTGTTTTGTCTTTAACCATTCAAACTAATTCTATTTTAAAAAGTGATTGAATATTTTAC
>JAFGOZ010000334.1 GCA_016926235.1 Bacteroidales bacterium
ACCAAAAATTTATAAGTGCTGTTAACGTATTGGCGTTATATGATTAAATTGTTGAAATGAAACGAATTGTGTAAATTGATTTCTTCTGTGTTCTGCTGTCTGCGGGCATTATATGATAAATGTCATACAGATATTTTTTGTTATTAATTTCAAAACGGTATTTTTGTACTAAATTGTAGTTTTTTACTCCAAAATTGTATCTGTTTGCAATGTTAAAAAGTTGCTTTTGCTTAGAAGTGTAATTAAAACAATCATTGTTTTACTGTACGAGTAGGATATTAGTTGTTGCATCCGAAAATGTAAATCGAAAAGGAGTGAGGAGTTAGTATATAATTGTGAGCAGAAGGATGGTCTTTTATGATAGAATAGTTATTTCTTTGTTTGGGGTGATTATGGGAGGGTGATGGTGAAATATGTTTGTTTTTATATTGGGTTGTTGTTTATTTAGGGGGTGTTATTAAAATTTGTGCGTTATTTTGATATTGATATGATTTTATTGTAAGTTATTTTAGTTTTGTGTTATTCTTATTTGAAAACATAGTTTTTTATTACTATTCGGAAGTTGGAGATATGATGAAAGTCATTAATATAAAATGTTTGGATATTTTGCAAAAAAAACTGTTAAAAAAACAAAAAACTAATTGAATTGTTTCTTAACTTGTATATGTTGTTTTTTAAAATAAGATTATTGTCCTAATTATTAATTTTAAACCTTTACTTTATGAAGAAAGTTCTTCTAGCACTTTCGTTCGTAATGGCTTTTGGGCTGAATACATTAATGGCCCAAACACGAACCATTACCGGAACAGTCACAGGAAGTGACGACGGAGCTCCCATTCCCGGGGCATCCGTATTTGTGAAAGGCACTACAATAGGTACCGTAACTCAAGTTGACGGTGATTTTACTCTAAGTGTGCCTCAGGACGCCGAAACCCTTGTAGTATCTTTTGTGGGTATGGTTACTCAGGAGCAAGCAATTGCCGGGCGCAGTGTTATTAAAGTGGTGTTGGCCAGTGATGCTATTGCAATGGATGAAGTTATTGTAGTAGGTGCAATGGGTATTACCCGTCCTCCAAGATCTTCTGGCTATGGACAATCAGTTGTAGATCCAGATGATGCTACACAAAAATCTGAGCCGGATTTATTCCGCTCATTAAGTGGTAAAATTGCCGGAGTTCAAGTCAATTCATCCTCATCTACGGCTGGTAGTTCTACTAAGGTACTTATAAGGGGTAACTCGTCATTCTTAGGAAATAATGACCCATTGTATGTGGTAGATGGTATTCCATACAGCAATAATGAAGTTACAACAGGGGATGTTAGCGCAAGATTAACCAATGCAGGTGCATATGGCTCAGGTCTTTCAACACTTGATCCAAACAGTATTGAGAGTATGCAGGTGCTAAAAGGTGCTGCTGCTGCTGCGCTTTATGGTAGTAGAGCTGCTAATGGTGTTATATTAATTACCACTAAAGCCGGTACAAAAAGAACACGTCCTTCTCAAAAGAAGTTTGAGGTGACTTTAAGCTCCTCCTTTACTGTTGAGCAAATTGCATCTTTACCTGATTACCAAAATAAATATGGTCAAGGTTCAAATTTTATATATTCAAATGCCAACGGTTCATGGGGACCCGCCTTTGGTTCTGAAGGAATGGAGACCATACCATTATATCCCGATTACAAAGATGCTTTCCCTGATATGGATCAAGAAATACCATATCGAGCATATGAGAATAATGTTAAAGATCTATTCAAAACTGGAGGTATATGGGATAACTCAGTCAATCTTATGAGTTATAATGATAAAGGTAGCTTTAGTACAACGATTTCAGATCTTCGTCAAGATGGCTATATTCCACATTCAGAATTTAATAGAACGGCATTTAGTGTTGGTGGAAGCCAGAAGCTTGATAACGGTTTAGTTTTAGGTGGAACAATAGCCTTTACCAGGACAGAACAAGAAGGTCCATTTTTTGGTGCTGGAAACTATGGTGGTTCCATAAGTTCTTTTGCACGGACTATGTTGATGCCTCGTAACGTAGATGCTGCAGGTTTACCTTATTCTACACCTGATGGACGATCTGTAATGGCATTTAGTGGTACTACTGTGGATAATCCTTTGTGGTCGTGGGAAAATAATAAAATTACCACTTTGATGGATCGTACGGTTACTTCTTTAAATGCAAGCTATGACTTTACAAAGTGGCTATCTGCATCTTATCAATTTGGTTGGAATCAGTATCAAATGGACCGTAAACAAGTAATTAACATTGGGTCAGTAGGTCCCGATGAATTTCCTGGATTGGGGCAGATCAAAAATGATATTTATACAACTGAGGAAATAGAATCGAATTTCAATATGACTTTTAAACAAAAGTTTATGAGCGATTTCGATGTGAGAGTAACCTTAGGGCATAATACCAATCAACGTTACACCCATCGTGGGCAACAACAAGGTAACAAAATGATAGCTCCTGGAATCTATAATGTGAATAATACAGCAGAACAAAAAGCTGAAGAACTTCAGACAAAAAGACGATTGTGGGCTTTGTATGGTGATGCCTTAATAAGCTATAAGAATTTTGCTTTCTTGAACTTTACTTTACGTAATGACCACTCTTCTACGTTACCTGTAGATCATCAAAGCTATTATTATCCTGCAGTTACAGGATCATTCGTGTTTACCGATGTCATTGAGAATAATCCGGCCATTTTTAATTTTGGTAAAATTCGCGCTGCCTGGGGTAAAGTTGGTAACGATGCATCGCCTTATTATGTTGATGGATCATACATTAAAGACGATCCGTTTGATGGCCGTTACATCATGCTTTTACCAACATCTTCATACGATGCCAACTTAAAGCCTGAATTTACTACAGAATTTGAGTTGGGAACCGAGTTGCAATTTTTTCAAAATCGTATAGGCATAGATTTTACATATTACAACAGATCAACAACCAATCAAATTGCTCCTCTTAGTTTGCCATCTTCAACAGGTTCAAGAAAATTCTACACTAACTTTGGTGAGTTGAGTAATAAGGGGATTGAATTGGGGGTAACATTAGTTCCTGTAGATTTAGCAAACTCTTTCAAGTGGGACATGTTTACTACATTTACAAAGAATACGAGCAAAGTGGTTTCATTGAAGGACGGAGTGGAGCAAATAACAATAGAAACTGGATCAAGTTCCGAGCCACAACCTACACTTAGACCAGGCTACTCCTATGGGTATTTACGTGGTACAGTGATTGAAAGAGATGATGAAGGTAATCCTCTTGTTAATCCAAGTACAGGTGCCTATATGGAAGCCACTGAATTAGGAGATTTGGGTAGTCCTTATCCTGATTTTCAAATGGCTATGAATCATACATTTTCTTATAAAGGAATTTCGTTGGGTGTAATGTTTGATGCCAGAGTGGGCGGAGTATTGATATCGGGTTCAGCGTCTGACTTATTGGGACGTGGAGTTACCCAAGATACAGAAGATCGTCTAGGTGGTCGTATTCTTCCAGGAGTTTATGCAGACCCAGACACGAAAGAACTTATACTTGATGGAGATGGGAATAAAATTCATAACACTATACAGTTAACTGAAAATGATTTATGGTTTTCAGGAGGTGCTAGTCCAACATTAGCCATGAATAGTGTACAAGAGTTTCAAACATTTGATGCTACAGTATTTCGTTTGAGCGAAGTCTCATTAGGTTATGATCTTCCAAAACAGTGGTTGGATAGAACATTTATTGGTTCAGCAAATATTTCCTTAATTGCGCGGAATCTTTGGTTCTATGCACCTGGATTTCCAAAACACTCAAATTATGATCCAGGATCCAACTCTTTTGGTAGTGGTAACATACAAGGAATCGAACGTGAAACGGCACCTTCAATAAGAAGAGTTGGAATAAGTGCTAGATTCTCATTTTAATGTTGAAAAATATAATACTAATAGGTATGAAAAATATAAAGAATAATATTTGGGTTTTGCTTGTTGTCCTATTTTTAGGAAGTTGCACAAGTGAGTACTTAGATATAAATGACGATCCCAACAACCCTACTGAAGCAGTGATGGATCAGCTTCTTTCAGGTGGCGAGTATTATATGACTCAAGGTTTGGGTCAAGGCAATTTTATTGGTAATAGTTTATCGTCATACGTACATCAATTGGTGTCGCGTGAAGTTCAGAACTATGGTATGACTGCTGGAGCAAATGGTACGTTTAATACTTGGAATTATCTTTATACTTATGCTTTACCTGCTTACGATGCAATAATTGAAGCTGGGGAGAAGGATGGGAATTTAATATATGTTGGAGTGGCAAAAACACTTAGGGCATATACCTTTTCGATGATGGTAGATTTATGGGGAGATATTCCATACTCTGAATTTAACATTCCAGGAATTAATGCCCCAAAACCAGATAATAGCAAGGATATTTACAACTCTTTGCTTGCTCTTTTGGAGGAGGCACAAGCTGATCTGGTAAATGAAGATGCAGTGAATAATTTGAAACCTGGTACTGATGATTTCTTTTATGGAGGTGATGTTGACAAATGGACAAGATTGAATAACACAATACAATTAAAACTGCTTGTTCAATCACGCAAAGCTAAGTCTGATATTACGGATTGGCAGGTAAAATTGACAGGCTTAATGACTAAAAATAAATTTATTAAATCAGGTGAAGACTTTCAATTCTGGTTTAATACTGGAACTTCACCTCAAGATATGCGTCATCCAGCTATTTCTGAATATACAGGACAGCAAACTTATTATATAAGTCCTTATTTCTATGAAACAATGGCTGGTGATACTTATAATACTGTTGACAATCCGTTTGCCGGTATAGAGGATCCCCGAGTTCCTTATTATTTTGTTAATCAGTTGAAAACTGGAAAAGATTCTGAAAATTCACATGAATATCGAAACGGTAATTTCATGTCGATATTTTTTGCAACCAACGGTAATAATGCCTCGGGTAGTAATGATAAATCATTGACTAAGATTGGTATTTATCCGGCTGGAGGAAAATATGACGATGGAAAAGGAGGTGCTGTGACTTTGGCAGCGGTATACGGTGAAGCACCACACAAAATGGTGACATTTTTCTCACTCAAATTTATGTTGGCAGAGCTTGTTCTGGAAGCTGAAATAACTGGAGATGCTAGAGCACTTTTTGAAGATGCAGTTTTTGCGTCTCTAAATCATGTTAATAGTGTAGCAAAAAAACAAACAGGTGTTCCATTAATTGACGTAACTGATAGTACTTTTGTTGATGATATTCTTGCAAAGTATGATGCTGCTGATGCTGATGGGAAAATGAGGATTGTAATGACTCAAAAGTGGATTGCTAACTTTTTTAATCCTATTGATATTTACACTGATTATCGTCGTACTGGATATCCCCTTCTGTTCGATCCTGCAAAGACTGCAGATCCAGGTAATGGAGTGAATCCAACTGTTGAAGAAAATTCTCCTGCAGAGGTGCCACTTATGAATATTGCATCTTTCCCTAGATCATTGTATTATCCAACTAATTCAGAAACGGAGTTGAATGCCAATATTAATCAGAAAGTCAATCTCTCTACTCCATTTTTATTTTGGGATAAAAATTAATTTTAAAATAATTTATTGATATGAAAAAAATAAATTTAGCATTTATCGCATTCACCCTGCTGTTTCTAACAGTAAATTGCGATAAGGATTTACCTTATCCAATTGATGAAGTGAAGCGTGGTGTGGTAATAGATATAACCAGAGTTGCTGGTACTGATGGTTTATTGTCGGATGGAATCACAACTGGCAATTATAAGGTAAATCTTACTATTCCTGAACAACAAGGCGATTATTCGTTTATGAAACATGCTCAGTTACTTGCTGTAATGCAAGGTGTTGATGGGGAGTTTAAATCACAATTAGTTATCGACAATATCACTGAATTTCCAAAAGAAATTGTAGTTGATATTGCTGATATTTATAGTAAGTTTGGCCTGACGGCACCCTCTCTTGGAGAAACTGTTTATCTCACAACCAATACGGTACTGCAAGATGGTACCATAATTGCAGGCTGGGATGAGGTTGTAGGATTTAATAATAAGGCTTTTTCAGGTTGGCAAGTTGATGGAAGAGCATATTCATATAATGTACGTTATGCAGTTGCTTGCTTATTAGATCAAGATCCAGTGTCAGGAACTTTTATTGGTGCTTTCATCTGTGATGAATCCAGTGGATATGGAGACGATTCATATAGTGTGACATTAACAAATAATCCAAATCCACCAGCAGATGAGTTTATTCCTATTGGAGTGTCTGCAGATGAGTTATATGGAATAAATATAACTCCAATATCTCCAAACGTTTGGATTCCAGCAATTAAAACAATTACAGTTTGGATTAATGTTGTTGACCATTCACTATTAGTTCCTGATCAGGATACTGGAGATTTGTATAATGGAGTTAAAATACTGTGGTCAAATATTTCAGATGCGTCAGTTTCAGTCTGTAATCAAACTATTGAATTTACTTCAAAACCAACTATCCCTGGAATTGGTTCTTATTCAGGTATTAGCTTCAAAATTCATTTATAGGTATTTGTTTGTTTTATAACTATTAATAAAGAATGGATGCCTGCATAGTTAGGCATCCATTCTTGTTTTTTCTCCTAGCTTTCTCTTGTATGTTTAATACAAGTCATCACTAAACAGTTCATAGTTATTATTAGTTTTTTCCCATTAATCCACTCGAAAAATATACCCATACCATTGCCGGAATGGTTATTTTCCTTTCCGGCATGGCAATTCAGGTATTGGGTCTTTAATTTTTACCGGCTTCCTTCAAGAAGAAATCCGCCATCATTTTAAAGGTGTTTTCATTGAAGGTTA
>JAFGOZ010000335.1 GCA_016926235.1 Bacteroidales bacterium
TTTATTTATTTATGATAATATTAGGTGCAGGTTGCGTCATGAACAAGTGAATCAAATACAATTGATAGTCGCCAATATGTTGTTTGTAAACGATGAAAGATGAGATCAGCGATGAGATCAGTCTCTGGCATAGCGAATCCATGGTTTTTAACTGCTTTAGTTCCTTCAGGAACATAATAGCGAATTCTCGAATCGTTTTTCATAGGAAATGATTTTAGTTATACACTGAATTTAATGTGAGCTTACCCCCGGGGCCGGTCGGGGGGATGGGTGGAGGGGGCAAAATCTATAGATTCCTTTTAATCATATGATGACGAAATAAATATTTGTCACGTTTTTGCCGGTAAAAACGTGACATTTCATATATTTGTATGGAAAACTAAAGGAGATGAAAATAACTGATATAGTTATAAATAGAATAAATAGATTTAGATCCGGTTACATTTTCACCTATAGTGACTTTGATATACCGGTGGATAAGGTAGAGGCATTGAAGAAAACTCTTAGCAGGCTTGTAGCATCTGGTAAAATTGTCCGGCTGGCAAAGGGTCAGTTTTACAAACCTGAGATCTCGGAGTTTGGAGTTTTGAGACCAAAAGAATACCAGGTAGTTAAGGACCTCCTTGAAGAGGACAACAAAGTTATCGGATATCTTACCGGACTGAGTGCATTTAACTTTCTTGGACTTACTACCCAGGTATCAAACACTATCCAGATCGGTACTAATATTCAGAAGAAGCCTAAGAAAAGAGGTAAATACAGTATCAGGTTTATCCTTCAAAAAAACAATATTACTAAGGATAATATATATATGCTTCAGATTCTCGATTCCATACGGTTTATCAAAAGAATCCCTGATTCTGATGTATCAGAATCATGCAGGTTGATTATAGATCGTATCGGAAGATTCTATAATTCAGAATTAATCTCTCTTGTAAAACTTGCAACGAAATATAATCCAGGAACGCGTGCTCTTGCTGGAGCTATCATTGAACAGGTTTCCTATCCCGGCATGTCTGAAGTCCTTTTTAATTCATTGAATCCTGTTTCCGAATTTATATATGGCATCAGCGAAAACGTCCTCAGTAACAAATTGAAATGGAGGATATCATGAATCTGCATGAAAATAGCCAGGCTTTTGCGAATGCAATAAGGGCAGCCAGTGATCATTTCGATATAAGAGAGATCTTCATCGAAAAGGATTACTGGGTTACTTTTATCCTGAGGAGACTCTCATTATCAGAAAACAAGGACAAGGTTGTTTTTAAGGGGGGTACTTCATTATCAAAAGTCTATAAACTAATTGAAAGGTTTTCTGAAGATATTGACCTCGCAATTATAAAAGAGCCCGGGCAGTCAGATAACCAGATCGGCAGATTAATAAAATCTCTTCAGACCGAATTGATATCTGGTTTTAATGAAGTTATAACTCCAAATACAACAAAACATAAAAATTTCCGAAGGACGGAATATGATTATAATCGTGTGGTTGAATCTGATGCCTCTTTATCTTCAGGCGTTAACCGAAACCTTGTACTTGAAATAAACTCTCTTGCAGATCCGGTTCCAAATGGAACACATCAGATCAGATCTATTATTGCAGAATTCCTGGAGGAAACCGGAAATACTGAGGCCATCAATAATTATAACCTCCAGCCTTTTAAATTGAATGTCCTCGTCCCGCGTCCAACTTTGATTGAGAAAATCCTATCAATCATTAGGTTATCATATTTTGATGATGGGATTGACAGAATAAGATCAAAGGTCAGACATTTCTATGACATCTATTTTCTGGCTGGTTCTGACTACTGTAATGAGTATATTAAGGCTCCTGAGTTTATTCAGGATTTCAAAAAGATGTACGCAGAGGATAAAACAAAATTCAATGATCCTGAGAAATGGATCGGGACATCCTATAAAGAATCTCCTGCTCTAAACACTTTCGATGATATCTGGGATAAGGTTAAATATTCGTACGAGACTGATTTCAGGTTATTGGTCTATGGTAAATTTCCATCAGAGACTGAAGTCTCTGACAATTTCAGGGAGTTGATTAAAGTTCTGAAAAAGTAATCGCGCACTTTATATTTAATTACTACTACAAGGTCTTCTTACAGTATTTTGACAGGTAACAGCTCCCACATTCAGGGTTTTCCGGCCTGCACCAGGAACGGCCGATTTCCCAGGCAGGCATATCAAGAGCGCCTGGGTATGCTGGATATAGTCCTCTTGCACAGGAAATTACCTCAGAAATTGTTGGATTCTTACTAACCAATCCTATCCTCGAGAACACCCTTCTGACATGTACATCAGGAGATACATCAATGAATGACGTGTCCTTAAGCGGGATCTTAAATTCCCTTATCAGGCAATTTGCAGCCATCGCCGCAATTTTGATTCCAACTCCTTCAAATTGTAAAAACCTTTGAAATATGGTACTGCAAGAATAGTCATCTTTCCATATCAGGGAAGCGTCACCTTTGTATTCATTTTTTATTCTCCCGACGGCTTTGTAGAAAAATTGAGACATCCTGTTGTTGAATCTATGCAGACTCTTAGTATTAAATATATCCTGTAATTCTTTCGAGGTGAGTTCAGTGAAACTTGAAAATTCCGGACTGCCGGTTTGCTGAGATATTTCATAAGAGATTCTCCATGCCCTTTCTGCTTTTATCTGACTGTCCATAACACATCCAAGGACGAAGAAATGAGGATATCTGTCCAGATCATTAATATACTTGTCAATAATCGGATCATTTGTAAACACAACAGGCTGATATGGAGCATTTAACATCTCCAACCCCTTTAATATTAACAAATCAGCTGCCGGATTCTTTGTAGAATTAAAGTCCATAAGTCTGTATAATCAGTGTTACAGGCCAAAAGGCTGAAGATTATTATAATATCTGCAGTACTCCTTTAATTCGCAAATATTGCATTCAGGAGACTTATCAAGACAGATGCCATTCTTGACACCAAACATTTCGCTTGCCCCCTGTTGACCTAACTTAACGAATATTATGTCTATATATCTGATGGGTATTCCGGTATATTTTGAGAACAGCCTTCCCTGAATGACGATGTCAAAAAACTGTTTTTCATCTTTGATAAGACCAAGCCGGTAAAATATTCTTGCAATCACCCTGTCAGGTTTCAGGACGTTAAACCCAAGATCTGTGAGCAGATGGTATACCGTTATACCACCGATATATTCAAACCTGTTTTCAAGTTCCTCCTTAAGCCTCAGCAGATTCAGATCAGATTCTGCAGCATTGTAACTATCAAGGTAATTCATAAAAGAACCGTGCTCTGCGATGATTTTGTTGAATGTCCTTGCATTGGTAACTACGCTTCTGATCTTTCGTTCATTCCTGATCATCGATGGGTCAGATAGTATCTTTCTGACATCCTCCTCTCCATAAGTTGATACCAGCCTATAATCTGGGAAATGACTAAGGATAATCCTCTCCTTGCTCTCGACAGTTGCTGCCCTGAATCCTGAAAAGAAGATGATCATCGTCAGGATCTCAAAACACTCGGAATCTGTCCTTCGTCTGGTTTCGAATTTCTTAAAACGGCCGTATGTTTTATCAAATTCTTCTTGAGAAAACCAGGACAGAGATCTAAGTGTCTCTTCAGCTTTGTTGAAAATGGATTTATAATCAGGCATTTATTTAAATATTATTTAAAAGCACTCAAAAATTTAATTATTATGGAAGATGAGTTTATCATTAAAAATCTGTCGTTCTAATTATATTCTCATTTCTATTGTATTAATCCTCTTATTATATTCCATTCATCAACTGTGACTCTGAAATTAGTGCCTCGTGGTTGTTTTAGAATACTCAGATTCCGAAGTCCTTCAATATTCCGTATTGTCCCTTTTGTCAGAGGTTTATATAGTAAATTCTTTACAATCCTCATTTTGACCCGAAGTCTTTCTCCTTCCTTATCAGCAATATCAACCCAGTATTTTTTCTCTGCCTCGGATTCAGCCATTAAACCGGGGTCTGTTAATAATCTTGTAATTGCATAAATTCCAGCCTCTCTGCCTGATAACCAAATAATCCCTATATCATCTTTGGCAATTTCATTTCTATATTGATTTACTTCCCAGTGTATATCAATCCCAACTTCCTGATCAGCCAATGCGTTTATGATATCGTATCTATGAGGATTAGCCTGAAACAGCCAGATATTGTCGGAGATTGGAAGTTCACCATCTTCGATCTGAATATCTTTTTTGGAGGTTTTAATAAATTCATATCCTACCTTCCTGGCAACCTGGAAGATAAGATTGATGCCAAGTTCCTTGCACTCTATTCCCACTGTTTCCAGAAACAACTTTCTTTCCGGCGGGATTATATTTGCGCATAAAACAAGTTCTATGATCTCATTAGGATTTTCTACCTTAAGTAATCCGTAATACTCCACGATCTGCCCGGATGCAACTCTGGATAAAAGTCCCCTCTTTACTTCAACGATTATTTTTCTTTTATGTTTGTCCTCAAAAATTATATCAGCGTAGCACTTCCCAAGTCTGACCTGTTGGCCGATTAACTTAAATCCCGATTCTGGAAAGAACTCATCCGGGAAATTAGCTATCAGGTTTTCAATGTCTTTTTCTAACATATTATTTGTTAACTATTGTGGTGACGGGCTAAACTATCACATACTACAATGATTTTTGCGGCGAGATCATTAACAACCTCATCCCCTGTCACGTTTAATAAAGGTGGCAGCGCAAAGAATAATTCTTTATAACTATTTTCATAAACTCTATAGCCAAGTTGTAATCCCACACTTTTTGTCGCTTTCCGGAGATTTTCACTTGCAGACCAATACACATTTGAGATTTCATCTTTATAATTTACCCAGAATGGAGTATCTGCTTCTTTTTCCCAGTAATCAAGTCTCAAATGAAATCCAACTCCAAACTGGCCCATTTTAAAATATCTACCATAGCCATACTTTTGTCCAGCTGCACGCATGTTTTTTGTTTCAGCTCTCTTGTGTTTCTTCAGTTCTTCCACGACTTTATCTATCACATCGTAATATGAATTAATCCTCCTTGCATACTTTGGAGATAAATCATCGTTTATTATTGGAAGAAAAGCTGTGGTGTCAATTTTTTCGCAGAATCCAATGATCTGATTTATGTCAGATAACAATTCATATTCTTTTGATTGCGACAGATGATCTTTAACCGGCTCCAATATTTGAGGCCAAGTTCTGACAAGCAAATGCTGATTGCTACCTGCAACCTTCAAATGCCAATCACTGACTTCCTGTACTGTAATTTTTTCAGCTGCCAGTTTACTATTGATCTCATTAAATAAAGGTCTTACTCGAAGGTCGGGGCAAATAAATATTAAAACTGAATTGTCACTCAGACTCTTTAAATATGCTCCTGGTTGGCTTTCCGTAAGTGATGCCCAGAATTTTGCTTCGAAGATTAATACTTTCTTCCCATTCTCATCTTTACCTGTGATATCCGGACGCTCCAAGTTTTTCCCTGTGCTTTGAGCCTCAAAGGTAATGTCTGAAAATTTCAAGCCACAATTATTTTTAATTATGTTACTGATAGCTTGTCTTGCTGCTTTAGAGCGTTGTAAGATATAGACAAGCCCTTCTGATGCGATATTTTCTTGTGAACCTTTTATACGTGAATAGAACTGTCCTAATAGTGATTGCATCTTTTTTTTATTTGAAGAGATTAATAGAGAACTTTATTTTGTTAATCCGGCCTATGCATCATAAGTAAGAGCAGGATGAATCTTACTGAAGATACATTCTTCTTCCAAAAAAATACTCAATACCTTTAATATTGCCGGTTCATTATATTGAATTCCATACTTATTTCTTATATTTCGTTAAGATCCTGTTGCTGATATGAGCCATCCTTTCCCTGACTGATTCAGGCTTTAAAACCTCTACCTCTTCGCCCCACCCCAGAATCTGGGCATAGAATTCAAAATTGGGAACAAGGAAGTATTTAAAAACATATTTGTTCTTACCATGTGAAACCAGTTCCTGACTATGGTGCATGGGCTGAGTGATCACATATTGGGCTTGTACCTCAGAAAAAGCTACCTGGATTTCAACTGCTTTCCTGTTAACCACGCTTACTCCAATTACATTTTTATAGTAATTTTCCGCATCAAATCCACTATCCCTGAAACTGATTTTTCGCTCTATGTCAATGTTTACAATCCTTTCGAGGCCATAAGTTCTGATCTCCTTGAATTTCTCATTTAAACCAACCAGGAACCATCTGTTCCGATATTCTTTCAGCTGATAAGGATGGATGATATTAATAGTGCTTTTATCTGATGTGAAAGATTTGTGTTCAACTTTCAGGACTTGTTTGTTTTTCATCGCATCGATAAGGGGCTCCAGATGTTCAGTGCCTTTCGTTTCATACACCGATTCAAATTCGATGAAACTCCTGTACATATCTTCATCTGCCTGCCTGTAAATATTTATTGCATCCACGAGCTTTTGGACTGTTCCGGTAAAAGTTTTGAATATTTCTATATTCCTGAATTGATCGAGCAACCTGGCAGCAAAGACAAGGGATTCAATTTCATCTTCATTCAGGGGGATGCTGTCGATTGAGTAATCAGGATCTTCATAATAATATGCTCCCCGGGTCCTGTCCAGCCTTATAGGAGCATTATATCCAAGGCTGCTGTCATAGCGCATCGCATTAATATCTCCGTCAATGGTCCTTATCCCGATAGGATAGATATCCAGTGCCCTCTCACAGGCAGCCTTTAGCTCCTTTCTTGTGACATATTTCCTGTCTTTCAGGCACCTGTTGATCACCCTGTATCTTATAAGTGCGTCCTTGTTTGTAGGCATTTTTCTCTGTTATAAGATTCATTTGCAGATACACTGCGATAACTGACCATATGTTTGCACTGTAATTTTAATTCCGTGATTTTAAACTAAATATAAGCAAAGGATTTAATATATGCAACTCTTCAGTCTCAGCAGCAAAGTCTATTCAGGTATTCCTCCAAAACATGCCTCCCGGAATATAATTATTAAATTCTCCACACATATGTGGTGCGATTATCTGTATGGTTCCCTCTGCAGATATGCCTCTGAAGTTTTTTAATATTGTCACTTCTCCCAGACAGGAATAAAAGGGTAATTTTGCTGTATAATGAAGAAAGATTTAGAAGATACCAGGGCTAAGATAGACCAGCTCTTTGCCTTAATTCAGAAAACAAAGGATGAGGATGAAGAAATATGGGAGGGCTATGAGATAGAAATTGCCAGACTGATTATTGATTATTCAATCCGGAACAATATAATCATACCGTTAATCGATTACGAACTGTATAAGGAGCATTTCAGAGATGATAATGATGAAGATCAATATGACTTCTGGGAACCATTTAATGACGCTATGTTAGAAGAGAACCTTAAAAATCCACGATTCACACTGTACCCGGAAATAAAATACCTGGCAAGTTGCTGGAAGGTTTAATATTTCTAAAACCGTATTCAAAAAAAGCTCACATAGAAAGCCAAATGATTAAAATACATCAACATGAAGAAGAAAAGTGCGGGGATACTCTTGTATAGAGTAATAGATTCTGAATTAGAAGTATTATTAGTACACCCCGGCGGGCCCTTTTGGTCTGAAAAGGATCTTGGATCATGGTCGATTCCAAAAGGAGAGTTTTCTGATAATGAAACACCCCTGGAAGCTGCAAAAAGGGAATTCCAGGAAGAAACAGGCATTGCACTGACCGGTGATTTTATTGAGCTTAAGCCCGTAATACAGAAGGGAGGGAAGACAGTATTCTGTTTTGCATGCGAAGGTGATATTGATCCCAAAACCATAAAAAGTAACACCTTTGAAATTGAATGGCCTCCAAAATCCGAGAGAACAGCGTCATTCCCTGAAATTGACAGGGGGGAATGGTTTAATATTGAACAGGCCAAACTAAAGATTAATGGATCGCAGGCCGCCTTGATAGATGAATTAATAGGGAAATTAAAAAATACATAATACCCATACTTCATAACAGAAGAACTTCCCGGGCTAATCAGGATGAATACACAGATCGTCTGCTAACTCTCATTTCCTTACCGGCATGGCATTCCCGGGAATATTGTTCAAAAAATCTGGTCCGGTTGCAGATCTGCAGAGCTTCAATGTACAGGTTATTTAAACTTGTCCTGCAGGGCCTTCAGTGCCGGCTCCATAGCCACCTCATCATCTGAAGGGTAATAACTTACTGCCCCCGGAAGCTTCCCTCTGAGTGCCATCAGCGCGATGTTGATAGGGATATTAACACCTGTGATCTCGGTACCGTCTTCACGGAATGCCTTGTAAAATCCATCCGGCATCTTTTCGATATACCCTCCGCCTTTTGGCAAGGGGAAACGCTTTCCTGTTTCGGATGACTTTTTTGTTTTTTGACTGCTTTTCTTTGCTTTCATGGTCTGCATATTTTGGTTTATACCGCAATAATAGACATTGGGTTTGCAGCCATTCTGCAACTGAAATTATTTTTTCTGGTTTTTTACGATCTTTTTATCTGTAACTCTCCCTGCCGAAAAAGTCAGGAACATATCTTCCTCAAAGATGCTTTCATACCCGGCATGAATATATTCCAACAGCTTACCACGTGGTATTCTTATTGTTCCGGTAATCCATGTCGCAGGGACAGCATCTTTTGTGCCGAAAAGAAATTCAAGATCTATCTCCCTGGTCTCTGTTAACTTATATCTGGCTTCCCGAAGCAGCCTGCCGTTTTCCATTGGACTTATTTCCCCGCTTTTGACCATAGGCCTTAACCTCAGCTTTTCTTCCCTGTATCTTAAATTATCAGTAACTTCCGCTGTACCTGATACTCCGGTAAGATAAAGCATATCTTCTTCTATTTTCCAGGTTGCCAGGTAGCCTCTCCAGCATGCTGTACACCCGGCTATGAACCGGATTTCACAATCTGTCCTGGATTTGTTCAATAAAGGAAGTTCAGAAGCCATGTGATATTGTTCTCCTTCAAAGGTCAATTTGTCGCCTATTTGTGCTGTCATGGTATAGGTTTTAACTGTATTATTATTTTCTTTACGGTTAAAATAACAGGACTCATTGCATCCTTTCTGCAACTCAGTAATAATTTTGATCTGAAGTCAGGTTTTTCTTACCTTTATAACGGTACTATAAAAATCATGTACATTAATTAATCCCATTGATCTTAGAATGTAACACATTAGTTAGTTTCCTAATGCGAAGAACAATATGTTAAAAGTAATCAATATAAATTCAAGGATTGACTTGACACAGGTTGATTGTGCTTTTATTATGCAGATCATTAATATGGCTGAACAATTTCACTCCTGGAATAAATGCTGGGAAAAGACAAATTCATTATCTCCATTGCTTGTTAATACTCCAGTATTCCTTCTGAATGAAGAATCAATGCCAAAGTATGGGTATGATGAATATAAAGAAAAAAATGATAATTCACCTCCAACTGAGATGCTTGGATTTTATATGAGAACTGGATTTTATAAATCACCAGAACTAAAACCAGCTGTATATATCTGCCCAGAAAAGATCTATAAACATAAGTATAAGAAGGGCATTGGATATCACTTGCTATTAACTAAAATTATTATCCATGAATTTGCTCATGCAATTATGGATTACGAAAATGAAAATTCGAAAGTAGATACATCTGAAGGATTTTACCGTTGGATCGAAGAACCCTTTGCAAACTGGTTTGTATTAAAGTATTTTGAAAGCTATGGGTATGGGGATGCTTTCAATAAAGTTGCTGAGTTTATTAAAGATCAACCTATAAACTACAGACTTGGTTGGAATTTCTCTTTCTCCGGAATAGATGAAAATTTATGGTCACGGTGGAGTATGATTAAAGGTAAAGTAACTAATCGTAAAAAAAAGAGATGGCTAAAGTTTGCTCACCAATCTAAGGATTATACAAATGTTTCTGACGAACTTAAATACCTCTTAAAATAGACTTACAATGGACTTATTCAATATTAAAGATAGAAGGCTGCTGAAGTTTACTCAAAATTCGGATCCGATAAAGGATATGAGAATTGGCACTACTCCTCCTATAGAGGAATGGTTTAAATCAGGAAATTGTAACCTAAATGAGAAAATTAAAATAGAAAAAAACAGAATTACTATCCGAACTAACATTAAACTCTCAAGTGTACCATCTAAAAAATTCAATTATGATACTTCAGTAAAAATAATAGGTGATCTTATTTGTGACGATCTTGAATTGGAAAATTTTAACAACTGGCCTAAATTGGAGGTTCAAGGAAACTTTTCATGCAGTAAAACTAAATTGATATCTCTTCAAGGATGCCCCTCAGTAAAAGGTAATTTTTTGTGCGACAATAATAGATTAACCTCATTAAAAGGTGCCCCCAAGAACATTAAAGGAAGCTTTTCATGCTGTAACAATCAATTGGAATCTCTTGAAGGATGCCCCAACACAGTAGGTGGTAATTTTTGGTGCGACAATAATAATTTAACTTCATTAAAAAATGCCCCCAAAATTATTGGTGGAAGCTTTTCATGTACAAATAATCCCTTACAAAGTATAGATGGACTTCCAGTAGTAAAAGGTAACTGTTGGATAGTGTAAAATAACCTTTCTTTCTTTGATTCAAAAAGATTCTAATAATAATATTTGATAATCATGGCTAAGAAAATTGTTATTCCCTCTAAGGGCATTTTTATCGATGCTTTTGCCCCAGCTCTTCAGAAACTTATTGAAGAATACAATAAAGCGATAAATCCTTACCTGAAAAAGAAACTCAAAGAAGCAATAAATTCTGTCCTCAGGAAATTCTCTGACAGATACCCTGAAGGAGTATCGGTAAATGCAAAAAAGCTTGCTGCAACTTATGGAGTGGATTTATGCGATAAGCTTTGGACCGATAAAAACATCTGCGGTAAAACAGGAAATAAATCAAATATTGTCTGGGAACATACTACACCCATCACGGAACTTATAGATACACTTCTAAAATGTCAGGATATTGATTGTGTTAAAAGTATTCTTGATGAATACAGCGGAGTAGTCTGGATTACAAGGGAAGAGGACGATTGTCTGATTAGTGAAGGATACAGAAATGAAAGACCCGGCGGATGGAGGAGATGTTATCAGGAGTGTGGCATAATAGTCATAGAATGCAAGTAGGATCATTCAATATCATTGCGCGCTAAGATAATTATTTAGTAAATTATTAAGCTGTTCTAAAAGAGCATCCTGATTTTGAGGATCAATCTGACTAAGTACCAAATCGCTCCAATTATATAACTCATTTTCATGTCCTCTTATAAAATTGGGAATGTTCTCTATCTTTACGGATTCAGTATATCTTATTTTGAGCACAGACTCTACATTATTCTCAGCTATCGAAAATAAAAGATATGCTCGAAAGGGAACTCCAGACCAACGGGTTTTACTATCGACAGAAATGTATTTCCGTTCCGGCCCCACATAATTAACATCAGGGTGTATATCTGCATAAAGTACCTCACCGATGCCTTCAAATTCGTGCAGATAATCTCCCCATTCTCTAAGGTAAGTATCTAATAAAGCATTAGGATAATCTAACCGATGATATCCTAAATTACCAAGATTCTCATTCAATGTTTCTTTCCATGTCATAATCGTCATAATCAGTGTTACATTAAAAAACAGAATATTACAGTAAATTTAATGATTTTTCTTCTCCAAACGAATTGATATAACATTTTTTGAACTACAGTATATTATTTATAGGTTGTAATCCTCGCAACTAATCACTGATTATTTCTTAAATCCGATTTTCCTCTTGGCTGTAAATCCTTCATCCCGGCTGCAGGATTCAAAAAGCATTTCCTTCAGCTTAAAGTTTCTGTTAGTCATCCTTTTCAGCAGGATCTTCCTTACATGGACATCAATATCACCGCCTGTTATTTCGAATTGTTCTGATAACAAAGCAGATTCCTGCCTTGTCAGCTCGGGAAGCTTGTCAAGCCATATCTTCTGTCTTGTTTTTTGATCAGGCTTTGAGAATTCGATCCTGAATGAAAACCGGCGTTCAAAAGCCTTATCAAGATTGGTATTGAGGTTCGTCGTAACTATCAGGATCCCCTCAAATCTTTCCAGCGACTGGAGCAGGATGTTCTGCATGATGTTCATGGTCTGATCAGACGAGGTTGTCCTGTCATTTATCTCCAGCCTTTTTGTGAACAGGCCGTCAGCCTCATTTATAAACAGAATGGGCTCAATATCACTGTTCCTTAAAAGCGATGCATAGTCATCAAAGATCTGCCGGACCTGTTTCTCACTCTCCCCAAACCATTTACTCCTGGTCTGGCTGAGGTCTACCATCATTATATTTCTTCTTGTCCTGCGTGCAACCTGGTAAACTGCTTCAGTCTTGCCGGTGCCGGAAATGCCGTAAAAAACGGCCGTGATCCCTGATGTCAGATTGTTTCTCTTCAATGCCCGGCAATAGTGTTTAAATCTTGAACGATTAAGTATCGATTCTAACTCTTTCAACTGGTCTCTTACCTTGTCATTGAAGAACAGCTTTTTACCTTTTATAGATCCGGACTTGATTATACCCGGATTACCATGGTCTGAAACAAGAAGGGCAGGATATTCTGAATAGAGTATTTTGGCTGCTTTTTCAGTAAGTGATAAGACTTTCTCACCCTCAAACTCTGCATCTGTCAGCTTGAGTATTTTTTGAGATATAAGCTCATTCCTGCCGCCGGACAATTCCTGTTCAAACCTGAGCTGCTGACCCAGATCATCAAATAATGTATCGGCGAAACCATGGACGCTTATAGAATGTTGTCCGTTAAGCCGGGAGAATCCCATTATCAGGGCAGTACATTTGCTTACAGTGGATTTCAGAGAGCCATCAATAAGTTTTACAAATGGCATTTCACTGTTTGCTGAGACCAGGAAATCTATCTCCCTGAGGACATCCTTTGTCGAAATGCTCCCCTGTGAGCGCTCCTCGACAACATCTGAGACCTGTTTCAAAAATCCGGGCAGATCAAATTTTGTTTTTGAATCGAGCAGGGTAATGTCACCGGCGGAGAGAGCGTCAATTATGTTCAGCGGCACTTTATAACCTGCCTCATCCGACATGGTTAACCTTAACTTCTTCCGGGCAGCTTTCCGGATGTAACCCTTCTTTTCCAGGGCATCAATATCGCCTTTATAGGTCAGCAGCTTCAGATTGCTGCATCGGAAATGGCGGGCCATCGATTCGAGGGAGACTGAAGAATGAAAGCCAAGCTCGGCAAATGTGGCAAAAAGGACGGCCTGGCTGGATGTTATCCCGAAAAAACCTGTAATTCTGGCCATGCTGTCCCCGACTTTATTAAAACGGGTGATGTCAAGCTTACAATACCTGGCAGTTGCGGAAACTGCTTCCAGGTCCCATAGCAGGTTTTGTTCTGATTGATTTTCTGTCTTCATGTTAAACTTTTTCCGCAATAATAAAAATGCAGTTTGCAGCCAATCTGCAACTGAGAATTAGTTAGAATATTTATTAATACTTTGTGGTAAGGAGTAGGGGAAATTCGGATTTCGTCATTTCATTCCTCAAAATCCGCCTTCCGAAATGATCCTCGCTCTCACTCTCGCTCTCACTCTCGCTCTCACTCTTTTTCCTGGCGGGGGTGTTCTCCCGACGCTCCTTTCAGTCTGTCGGGATCACCGTCCCTGAGCTTCAGTCCTGCAAA
>JAFGOZ010000336.1 GCA_016926235.1 Bacteroidales bacterium
ACCTTTGCAAAACTATAAATTTCTTAATTTGTGTCATTCCTGACTTGATCAGGAATCTCTGATTGTCAATAATTTATAGATTCCGTAGCAAGTACGGAATGACAGTTTACATAAGTTTTGCAAAGGTCTCAATATTAATAGATTATCAATTATCTATTTCTTTCCTATATGTACCAAGCTATTTAATCTAATGAATTTTTTATTTCATCAAAATAATTAAAAAACTCCGAATTTAAATGATTATATTTAAGTTAAAATTTCAATATTTATAAATTGATTTATAATTTTATTAAAATTTAAAGCCATGCATCAACAATTGAAAAAAAAACATGCCCTTCTTATGGTTTATATTCATAAAAAAATTAGAGTTATTTTATGCTTGTCATTAATAAGTTTATTAGCATTAAAGGTATATCCTTCGAATATAACAGTAAGTGGAACAATAAGTACAGATAGCACCTGGAGTACAGATACAGTGATAATCGACGGTGATGTTACTGTTAATAGTTCAGCAAAATTAACTATTGATCCGGCTACTGTCATTTATTTTACTGGATATTATAAACTTACTATATATGGTATAATTAGTGCTATAGGGACTTTGGGGGATACCATTGTTTTCACCAGAGATGATACCACAGATTATCATGATTTTAGCACAACCACCGGCGGATGGGCTGGAATCGAGCTTAATACTACCAATATGGCTGATTCATTCCTGTTCAGGTTCTGTAAAATCGAATATATTAAATCAATGGAACAATATCCTAAAGGTATTTCATTTTTAAACGGAAAGCGATTTGATATTGAAAGATCGGTATATAAAGATAATCTGGGCTGTATTTACGTTGATGCAAATAATGCCTATATTGATTCTTGTTCTTTTTATAACAATAATAAATATTACTTTGGGGGTAATAACTATACTTGTAAGGAAATTTATGTAACAAGGGATAATTCAAATATTCATATTCTTAACAATACCATTAAAAGTGCTTCGGCACAAGCCATGCGTATTTGGATAGCCTCAGACGTATATATAAAAAACAATTCCTTTACAAAAGTTGAAAAAGCAGATAATACAACATCACTTGGTACATTTATTAGCCTAGAAAGTTCATACACTGAGGTTATTAACAATACATTTACAAAAGAAGCAGGCACTGATCCTACAGGGATAATGATACAATCAGGAGAAGCTTTTATTGATAGCAATAACTTTAGCCTTTTAGGTACAGCAATTACTATAACAAATAATGCCATTGGAACGATCAGCAACAATACAATGGACTTATTATCTGTTGGTATTAATAACACAACTTCATTTTTTAATATCTCAGGCAATACTATTTCTAATTGTTCACAATGGGGTGCTTTTCTTCATGCATTTTCGGTTGATACCCTCGAAAATAACATTTTCAAAAATAATACTAAAGCCATTGAAGTAAATCAATCAGATGCCGAAATAAATAACACTATTGTTTGCAATAATACATCGTATGGAATATTTTTAGATAAATCAACAGTAAATATAAACAATTGCCTTATAGCGAATAATAATAGCAACCAATATGGAAGCGCCATATATGCACTTTACAGTACTGGAAATATAATTAATTCTACCATTGCAAATAATGCAGATGTAAGTGCATCAAATGCCCCTGTGACCTATACCTCTTCTAATGGTGATATCACAAACACTATTTTTTGGGGGAATGAAGCTGATTCGGCATACTACCAGATAAGTATAACTGACAATGATATTCAACCATCTTTTTATTACTGCAACATACAAGGATCAATAGATTCGTTTGTTTTAGAATCTGGCGTTACCTATAATGGCACACTTACTGAATGCGTTGATATAGATCCAGAATTTGTAAATCCTACTTTTAATGCAGGAAATACTTTTGATGCTTTAGAAACCAGTATTGACTGGACTTTGAATACATCATCACCATGTATTAATAAAGGTTTGAATTCAGAAGATAATACTTTAATCGATTTAAATGGAGGACAAAGAATACTTAATGGTATAATCGATATGGGTGCTTATGAAACTTATATACCAAAAACAACTTATGGGGGTGGGACTATTTCTACTGAAGTTCACTGGTTGGCAGATACTGTTATAGTTAATAATAGCTTTTTAATTACAAATACGGGAAGTTTAATTATTGATCCAGGTGTAACGGTTATATTTTCAGGCGATTATCATATTAACTGTACTGGATTATTTCAGGCTAATGGTAGTGAAGATGCAAATATTATATTTACTGTGCAAGAGACATCATTTAGATGGGATGGCCTGGATTTTGATGAAGACGAGACCGAAAATGATACAACCAGATTATCTTTTTGCAATTTTAAATATTTAAATGGTCAATTTACAATTGACGACAGAAATAAATTTATAATAAAGAATTGCTTGTTTGATTCATCAACTGCAGAATCCGTTAATAATTTTATTGATATTGATAATTCAGTTATTGAATTCAACAATAATGAATTAAAGAATATCAGCAACTATGGGATGATATTTTACATTAATTCCAGTTTTATATCGATGAAAAATAACAATTTAAATAATATTGAAATTACTCAGCAAGCTTTTCGTTTGCTTCAAACTGAAATTGATTTGACTAATAATACATTTTATAATATTACAATGCAATATGATTTAGTTAATTTTAATAATTGCAAAGGATCAATTATAAATAACTTGATTTATAATAATGAGGCACAAAATCTTTTTGATGGCAATAATGTATGGAATGATATTTACATTGGTAATAACACTATTTCAAGAAATTCGTCTACATCTTCTTTCTTTTATATTTCCGGGTGTGATGTTGACAATAATATTATTGTTAATAATTCGAATAGTAGTTTATTTAATTTTGTAGGTTATCCCAGTACTTATAGAAATAACTATTTATCAACCGGTACAAGTATTTCAGGCGCAACTTGTATTGATTGTATCTATGATAATGATCCTCAATTCTTTTCTCCAACATTAACCAATGGTATTTCAATAGATGCAGAAACTGCTGATTGGCATATTAACAGTTTTTCTCAAGCTATCAATAACGGTTATTCTGATGTTTCAAATTTACCTTCAACTGATTATGATGGGAACAGCAGGGTTAATGATGAACAGGTTGATATAGGTGCATATGAACATCAAGGTGGTTTAGTAGATATTGAAAAAAATCCGGTAGGAAAAATTATTTGTGAAGGAGATTCTGTATTTTTTTATGTTGAAGTAGATAATACAGCAACTTTTCAATGGCAAAAAGACGGAAATGATATTTCCGGAGCTACAGATGATACGTTAATTATTGCCGAAGTTACTGAATCAGACCAAGGTTCATATACCTGTGATGTATCAAACGGATATGGAACAAATACTAGTAGTGGAGCAAATCTGTTTGTTAAAAACAAATCGAAAATCCTGGCAAATCCTGAAAGCCGATTCATTACTGAAGGAAGCCAGCTTAGTATTGAAGTAGCAGTTACAGGTACCGAACCCATAACTTATGAGTGGTATGCAAATGATACATTAATTCCTGCCTTTACAACTGCATTACTTCAATTTGCAGAATTCGATACTACCAATGAAGGAAATTATAAGTTATATACTTCAAACCAATGTGGTATAGATTCAACTAATGTAATCGGACTGTATGTACTTCCTACAACTTCTATTCAAAATAACGACACGCTATTTTGTGAAGGTGATGCAGCAACATTATTCACCTATACCGGTTTCGATGCATCTTATCAGTGGCGCAAAAATGGAATTAATCTTACTGGCGAAACTACTGCATATTTGAATTTTGACTCGATTCTCGTTAATGATGAAGGTAATTATACTTGTTTTATAGCAGGTGATTATGGAAATATTGTAACAAATCCCATATTTATTACTGTAAATGAAGCACCTGATATAATAAGTCAACCAGCTTCACAATTAGTTGATAGCTTATCATCATTTACTATAACTGTTGAAGCCAACGGAACAAAACCTTTACAATATCAATGGTATAAAGATGGTGATCCACTTCTTTTAGAAAATTCTAATGAATTGCAATTTGTGGGATTCAGGGCTATCATAGATGAAGGAATTTATACCTGTGCGGTACAAAATGGTTGTGATACAGATACGACTTCTGAAGCGGCATTCTACATTAAACCAAAGGTGATTATTCAAACAGAAAATGGTTTACCAATTCTATGTATAGGCGATTCCTTGAGACTATCCGTAATAGTTAATTATTCTGCTTCTTACCAATGGCGCAGGAATGGAGTTGACCTGAGTGGAGAAACCTCTTCTTCTATTTACATTGATTCTATTGAAACTAGTGAGGCTGGTAGTTACACCTGCTATGTTGTTGGAAATTACAGCAATGTAGAAACAAGTCCTGTATATATTTTTGTCAGTGAAGCACCTAATATTGTGAGTGAACCTGTTTCGCAATGGATTGACAGTTCATCATCATTTACTGTGAATGTTGGAGCAAACGGCACAAATCCTATTATTTATCAATGGTATAAAGATGGTATTCCCATACTATTAGAAAACTCAAATCAACTGAAATTTGCAGGATTCCGACCTGTGATTGATGAGGGTGTTTACAACTGTATAGTTCAGAATGGATGTGGTGTGGATTCAACCAGTGAAGCTGCATTTTACCTTACACCTAAAATAGATATTCTAACCGGTGATGGATCACCTACTGCATGTATTGGAGACTCATTAAAACTATCTGTTACGACAAACCATCCTGCTACATTCAAATGGCGGAAAAACGGAACTGATATAG
>JAFGOZ010000337.1 GCA_016926235.1 Bacteroidales bacterium
ATGTGGAGTATTGGGAATGAAGTGCCCAGTCAATGCAGAGAAGAAGGTTATGAAGTGGCAAAATTTTTACATGACCTATGTAAAAGAGAAGACCCGACCCGCCCTATAACCTGCGGTATGGACCTGGTTTTGTGCGTGCTTAAAAACGGAATTGCCGATTTACTCGATGTGCCGGGATTTAATTACCGTGTACACTTATATCAGCAGGCTTACGATACGCTCTCGCATAAATTGGTTTTGGGTAGCGAGACAGCTTCGACAGTCAGCTCGCGGGGAGTTTACAAGTTTCCTCCCCAAATAGGTGCGAATATTATGTATGATGACAATCAGTGTTCTTCCTACGACTTGGAGTATTGTTGGTGGTCGAACCTGCCGGATGATGATTTTGCCATGGCTGAAGACTACGACTGGACAATCGGACAATTCGTATGGACGGGTTTCGATTATCTGGGAGAACCTACACCATACGACCGTTCATGGCCTAATCATAGTTCAATGTTTGGAATTATTGACCTGGCTTCAATTCCCAAAGACCGCTTCTATTTATATCGTAGCCAATGGAACCAAAATGATAAAACCCTGCATATTTTACCACATTGGAATTGGGAAGGGCGTGAAGGTGAAATTACCCCGGTTTATGTGTACACCAGTTTCAATTCTGCTGAATTGTTTCTAAATGGGGAAAGTTACGGTATAAGATCGAAGAATGATTCAACACTACAGCATCGTTATCGTTTAATGTGGGATAATGTTGTGTACGAACCCGGCGAAGTGAAAGTAGTTGCATTCGACAACAATGGCAATCCTGACAAAGAAGCTATAGTTAAAACGGCAGGGAAACCACATCACCTGGAGCTTAAGGCCGATAGAATGAATTTGTATGCTGATGGTAAAGACCTGGCATTTATAAATATTAGGGTAGTTGATGTAGAAGGCAACTTTTGCCCAACTGATAACCGGCTTGTTTCATTCAAAGTTGAGGGAGCCGGGACCTTCAGGGCTGCATCCAATGGAGATCCCACCTGTCTGGATTTGTTCCATCTTCCGAGAATGCATTTGTTTAACGGGCAACTCACAGCCATTGTTCAGGCAGGTAAGAATGAAGGCGATCTTTTGTTTTCAGCTTCTTCTGATGGCTTAGAAAGTTCTCTGATTATGGTAAATATTAAAAATCAATAATTTTTCAAATTGTTTATTAGTTAGTTAAAGTTTAGGTTTAATTAAGTTAGTTATGCAGATAAGGCTGTCTCAAAAGGCAGCCTTTTTCATTCTTTTTTACAATTTCAATTTATTTTCCTTTGATAAACATCAATATCCGTGCAATGCCAGGGCAAGTTGCTATTAATCTATCTTCAGTTTGAATGATTATAAATCAGCATATAATACTATCTTCCGAAGGGAGTTAATTCATGTCGTATTAGATTAAAAAAGGTTATTGAATCTTCGCGTTACCGCTTGGTTATTATCTGTCCAAATATGTCCGATTTGTGCTTTTTCTGCCTAAAAATCCAAGATACTTTTAGATAGACAATTGCAAATGTATTCTGTTTTAAACAATCAATAATACTGAGTTAAACAAACCTCAATGAAATTGAACCATTAAAACTTCATGCCTATGTAAAAAACATTCGATGAAATTTTATCAAGACTATGTCTATCTATCTGCCTGAAAATATCAACAAGGCAGAATTAAACCTAATTATTTTAAAAAATTATGCATTATTATGAAAAAAAAATCTAATCAAATTTTCTTAAATTTTTTTGATTTGCGGAGGTCCTTATCTCTGATCATAAAGAGAATTCCAGTTCTATTTTTAATGATTTTCATTCAAATGTTGGCAATGAATTCTTTTTCGCAGAATAATGAATCAAATCTGCTTATCAAAGGAAAAGTTACGGATGTTTCAGAATCAGAGCTTCCGGGAGTAACAGTTGTTGTGCCAGGCACAACAATAGGAACAGTAACTGATGCCAATGGAAGGTATTCAATAAATGTACCCCAAAAATCAGAAAAATTAGTATTTTCATCTATTGGCTTTCAGCCTCAGGAAGTTGAGATTAAAGGAAGAGCCGTTATCGATGTTGTTATGGCTTTATCCAATATTGAGTTAGATGAAGTTGTTGCCATTGGGTATGGCCAGGTAAAGAAGACTGACTTAACAGGTTCGGTTTCAACTTTGGGCGACAAGGATTTTAACCAGGGGGTTACTACTTCACCTCAGGAATTAATGATGGGCCGGGTTGCAGGTGTTGTTGTCACAAGCAATAGTGGCAGGCCAGGAGCCGGCACTACTATTCGAATCAGAGGGGGATCTTCCCTTGGCGGGGCGACCAACGACCCGCTTATTGTAATTGATGGCTTTCCGGTCGATGATGGGGGTATAGCCGGTATATCGAATCCTCTGAACACATTGAATCCAAACGATATTGAATCGTTTACCGTGCTAAAAGATGCTTCTGCCGCCGCTATTTACGGATCAAGGGCATCGAATGGGGTAATCATTATCACAACAAAAAAAGGAAGTGAAGGAAAACTGAAAGTTGGAATTAGCACCGATTTTTCTGTAAACACACCTGTCGATTTTGTTGATGTGTTAAATGGAGACGAATACCGGGCATTGATCAATGAACGTGTTGCAGCGGGAAAAGCAGGCCTGGACGCTTCAATTGCATCAAGGTTAGGAAATGAAAATACCGATTGGCAGAGCCTGATCTACAGAAATGGTATTTCAACAAACAATAATATAACCCTTTCCGGTAGTATTAAAAATATCCCTTTCAGGGTCTCATACGGGTATACCAATGAACAGGGTATCGTTGAAACGACAAAGGCATCAAGGCATTCACTCTCACTCAATTTTAGCCCAAGTTTATTGGACGATCATTTAAAAATTGATTTGAACGCAAAGGGTACGACGGCACATTCAGAGTTTGGCGCGGCCGAGAATGTAGCCGCACATGTTCAGGGTGCTATTGCCCATGCCGTTCAGTTTGATCCGACACAACCTGTGTATAACGACAACACGACTTATAAGGGTTACTTTCAATGGACAGAAACAAACCTGCCTGATGGAAGTATGGATCCTGAAGGTACAGCCACAACATTTATTTCAAACCCGTTATCGCAGTTAAAACTGAGGGATAACGCAGCAGACGTGAACCGGTTCATTGGGAATATGCATCTGGAATATAAGCTGCATTTTCTCCCTGATCTTAAAGCAAATTTGAATTTAGGTGTGGACAAAAGCAATTCTGAAGGCCATAATATTGCCCTTCCAGGAGAAACATATAACATAAGGGATTATGGCGACGCGAACGGAAGTATAAACGAATACACCGCTAATACCTCATCGGAGTTACTGGATGCCTATTTCAATTACACTAAGGAAATAGGAATACACAACATTAATGTTACTGCTGGATATTCATGGCAACATTGGCGACGCGGAAGAACTGACTTTAACAGGAATACCGCGGGAACAAGGATTAACCTTGATACAAGGTATTATAAAGAAAGTGCCACTGCTACAGATTCTGTTGAAACAGACAATCCCAATGAAAATTATTTAATTTCTACCTATGGGCGTTTGATCTATTCGCTTAAAGACAGGTATATAATAACAGCCACTCTAAGGCAGGATGGATCATCAAGGTTCGTTGGCGATAATCAATTTGGTCTGTTCCCTTCTGTGGCTTTGGCCTGGAAAATTAATGAAGAATCTTTTCTGGCGGGCAGTCAGGCTGTTTCAGAACTGAAATTAAGACTGGGGTATGGAGTGACCGGCCAGCAGGGCCTGGATCCAGGCAATCCCAATGTTTCAGATGCATACTATCCGGCCATAGCCAAATATGGATTGGGTGAAGGATACTCAAATTACCCGATTGGGCCGGGTGGTTCACTTGTCAGGATACGACGCCCGGAACCATATGATGCCAATTTAAAGTGGGAAGAAACCACTACGTATAATATTGGATTGGATTTTGGATTCTGGGATGATAAACTGACGGGTACAATCGATTTGTATAACAGAAAAACAGAAGATCTGCTGAACCTTGTTCCGGTAGCCGATGGCAGCAATTTTGGCAATTATATTCTTACCAATGTTGGTAATATGGATATTAAAGGATATGAGGTTTCGATTATTTACAGGCCTGTATCCACTCAAGACTTCAACTGGAGCATTGGTGCTAATTTGACTTACAATAAAAGGGAAATCACAAAATTGTATCAAACCGACAATCCTTCCAGTGCAGGAGTTGAAACAGGAAATCAGGTTGCTACCGGTGGGTTAGGCACATTTATACAGATTCATTCAGTTGGGCATGAACCCAATGCATTTTTTACATTCCAGCAAGTATATGATGAAAAGGGAGATCCATTAGAAGGTGTATATGTTGATCGTACAGGTGAAGGCGGGGTGATAACCAATAATATCTTTAACAGATATCATAACCACAGCCCCGATGCTGATTATCTTATAGGTTTACATTCAAGATTGAACTATAAGAACCTGGATTTTTCTTTCGCCGGGAGAGTCAGTCTTGGAAACTATAATTATAATAACATCCAGGCTTTTCCTCTTCAAGGTTTGTATGCAAATGGTATTTATTTTGTTAACGTGCCGAAACAAGCTCTGGAAATAGGATTTGAGAATGCTCAGCCTTACTCTGACATTTATGTGCAGAATGCTTCATTTTTCAAAATGGATAATATTTCAATAGGGTACACATTTAAAGATGTTATAAAAGGAATCAGTCCCAGGCTGGCTTTTACCGTGGTTAATGCTTTTTTAATAACCAATTATGAAGGTCTGGATCCTGAAGTTCAGGGAGGGGTTGATAACAATCAATATCCAAGATCCCGTAAATTCATGATGAGCCTTGGTTTTAATTTCTAATAAAAAAGAGATATGAAAATGAAAAATCACATATTTAAAATGTCATTAGTAATAACATTTATTTTAGTGTTATTCGCTGGATGTTACAACGATCTGGACGTTGCTCCCATTAATCCGAACGTAATAAGTTCTGAAAATGTATATCAAAAACCGGATGATTACCTGGGCGGCCTGGCAAAATGCTATACAAGTTTATTGCTGAGCGGCAGGATTGGGCCTCATGGAGATGCCGATTTTCAGGGTTTCGATGAAGGCTTTTCCACTTATTTACGATCCTGGTGGAACGCACAGCAAATATCATCGGATGAAACTGTATCCCGAGGCGATATTGCAGCCGGTTTGCCTGAATTTAACTTCCATACATGGGGAGCTACCAATTCGTATTTGGGTATCCTTCATTCCAGGGTTATTTATTTCGCAGTCACCTGTAACGAGTTTATCCGATTGGCAACAGGCACCGGTTTTTCGGATGTCGATAATATGGTTCCGGAGGCAAGGTTTCTCAGGGCTTTGGCATACTGGCACGCCCTTGATTTATACGGTACAGCACCTTTTGTTACAGAAGATGATTTACCTGGTGCGTTCTTTCCTGAACGGGCTGATAGTTTACAATTATTCGAGTATATTGAATATGAATTAATTGATATTACTACCGGGGGTGAAAAATCAGCAGTGCTTCAGGATGCACCTTTCATCTATGGTAGGGCAAATAAGGTAAGTGCCTATATGCTTTTGGCAAAATTATACATGAATGCCGAAGCGTATATTAAGCAAAACCGTTATGCTGACGCATTATCCGCACTGGAAAATGTTATTGCCGGTCCATACCAACTGGCAGAAGTTCAGCGCCAGAATTTTGTGGCCGATAACAATAAAAGCCCGGAAATAATTTTCCCTTTAATGTTTGATGGCGCCCAAACACAATCATGGGGAGGATCTACCTATTTAATCGCGGGTGCATTGGGCGGAGGTTCAATTCCGGCGCATGACACCGTAGGGCTTAATGCTCAATGGGGTATCGTAAGATGCCTGCCCACATTGGTTAACCTTTTTGAAGATGGTGATAAAAGGGCGCTCTTCTGGTCCGAAGGCCAAAGCCTGGAAATCAACGATCCCTCATTATTTACAGATGGATACATATCAATCAAGTTTTCTAATAAAAAACTGGATGGGAGTTTTTCAGATTCAGATCAGGGAACCCATCCGGATACTGATTTCCCAATGTTCCGACTGGCAGACGCTTATTTATTGTATGCTGAAGCAGTCGTGAGAGGGGGAGGTGGATCTATGGATAATGCCGTATCATATGTAAATGATTTACGCACCAGGGCGAATGTAGGGACCATTAATCAAAGCGAGTTAACTCTCGATTTCCTTATGGATGAACGCTCCCGTGAATTATACTGGGAAGGGCACAGAAGAACCGATCTGATAAGGTTCGGAAAATTTTCAAGTGGCACATATGTATGGCCATGGAAAGGCGGAGTGAAAGAAGGAAAACCAACGGAATCATACCGTGACAGATACTCTATTCCGGCTACTCAATTAAACGCTAATCCAAATCTTATTCAAAATGCAGGATATTAAAATTAAGAATATGAAGAATATGAAAAACATAATTAATTCAAGTTTACTATTTCTACTGTTGATCTTTACCTTTTCTTGTGAAGATGCTATCGTGGACAAAGTGACTTTAGATATTTCTAAAGTGACAGGAGGCGCTATTACACCCCTGTCAAAGTCATCTTATGAATTGACTTATGCTGAAGCAAATAATAATTTTGAGATAATCACCTGGGATTCTACTGACTATGGATACAAAACATCCATTACGTATATTCTTGAAATGGCCCTCGAAGGGGATGGTTTTAACAATCCAGTTGAAATGGCAACAACGACGGAATTGTTTGCAGAAATTAACATTGAAACACTTAACAATGTATTGGTAGCCAAATTGGCTCAGGCTCCGGATGTGCCTGCTAAAGTGCAGTTCAGGGTAGTGTCAACGATTGTGTCTGTTGGCCTTGAAAACATTTATTCAGCTCCAGTAACCGTTGATATCACTCCTTACAATCCGGATATACCTCCTGTATATTTGATAGATGGCTCAAATGTTGAAAATGCTGATGAATTGGCAAGTGTATCACCTTTGGTTTATTCAGGATTTGCAGAACTTGAACCGGATTTTGTGTTCCGATTTTTTGAATTGAAGGATTTTGATAATGGTGACCAATGGGGATATTCATTCTTTACCGGTGGAAAACCTGCCGAATTTGCAGATAACGGTGATAACAATTTTAGATTTTCCGGTGAACAAGGTACTTATTCCATTACCGTTGACCTGAACGCAAAAACCATTGTCATTGAAAAGCAAATGTATCCTTCAACATTTTTCATAATAGGGGGTGATCAAGGCTGGAACCTCGAAGATCCTCTGGCGCTCAGACATAAAGGAGGGGGTGTGTTTGAAGGTATTGAAACATTCACCAATGGTAATGAATGGAGATTCTTTGAGTCGGCTTCGTGGGGCGCAAACCAATGGAATTACAATACATTTGCCGACGGGAACATTGATGAAAACCTTACCGGACCAAATGGTGGTGATGCCAACTTCTTATTTACCGGTACCACCGGTATCTATAAAATCACTGTGTCAACCCTTGACCTGACCATTACAATGGAACCAGCCGAGGCTCCAACAATGTTCCGTGTGGGTGGTTTTAACAGCTGGGGCTGGGACGAATCAATGACTTGGATCAGAGGTGAAAAATTTACTGTAACCTCAGAACTTGTTGAAGGTACGGAATGGCGTTTCTTCCCTGAATCGGGGAATTGGGGCAACACGGTTGACTATACTGCTTTTAGCGATGTGCCTTCTAACCTTTGGAGTGGTCCAAATGGAGGTGACAAGAATTTTCTTGATTTGGTATCTGGAACGTATACAATTACAATTAATGTAGTACAGGGTATGATAACTGGAGAAGCACAATAGGTATTGGGTTTTATGAATATATAATTTTTTAAAATAACCACTTTAAAGTTGTTATGTAATCAGCAGGTTAGATTATTTTAGGTTAAGAAGGGTGTCCATAACGGATACCCTTTTTTTAATATGTAGGTTATAATTGAAAATTAATAGAATGTAAATTTCACAATATGAATTAAAGTGCCTAATTACTGAACCTTTTCTGAACATTTAAGGCCTGATTTCAACAGATTTGATTTTCAATTTTAAAATAGGTATAACTGTCAGGATTCAATAATCGATTGCCTTATCTGAATAGAGGAAATCGTTTTATCGCCTATTTTTCAGGTGTCGTTTTATGAAAGCTGCATTTTTGCTGCCACTTCGTTGGCTTTTTCTTCCCCCGAAAAAACAGAAACGA
>JAFGOZ010000338.1 GCA_016926235.1 Bacteroidales bacterium
TAGATATCAACAATATAGCCTTGTTTTTTAACAAAGTTTTGTGCTTTTATTTTTATAGTGTATTTTTAGTTGTGCAACAGGCACACGGTATAAAAACAAGCCGGGAGCACTAGCGGTTTGACACTTAAGCAAAAAACACAAACGGGCAATGGGCTGACAAATTGTTCGGGTTAACACCCGGCCAATTTTTATACCGGGACCGTTGGTAGCAATTTTGGGAAACGACCCTGCAAATGTTAAACAAATAAACAAAAATATATGAGATTTTTAATTCTGACTCTTTTGTCATTGGTTTCTACGACAATCTATTCACAAGATTTGATAATTCTTAGAAACGGAGAACAAATTGATTGTAAAATCACAAAAGTTGATAGTGCAATTATTCATTACGACTTTTTTAAAGGAGAGAGAAAATTATCAAGTTACGTTGCTAAGAATGATATTCGAAGTTATAAAGTTAAATCGACAGATACAATTCCTGAGAACAATAGTGATATGCTTCAAATTCATGACAATACGGTGATTATAGATACCACAAAGTATGTAAAAGAAACCAACAAATGGATAAATTTGATTACGTATTCCCAAAGATATGGATTGCATGCTGATGGTTGGTCTGTACAATATTATGGGTATAATCTGAGAAATACATCAAAGTGGACAATTCCGATACTCTTTGCTATAGAGGGATTTACAATTCATACGGACTATTTTTCTCAGTTTGATTATCAATCAGTTAATATGAGTTATTTTATGGCTGGTATTAGTCCTTTCTATAAACTCAATGATAATTTTTTCCTGAATCTTGGTGCGAACATTATATTTGGCGAAGAAACACTAACTGAATTTAATGCAAGCGAAAGTTCAAATACATTTTTTGGATTTTCACCTTCTCAAGGTTTATATTTTATCCCAAAATCTAAAGTAGGGATAACATTAGGTCTAAGTGTTTATGAAAAATTACTTAGTTCAAAGGTTTACAAAAATGATATAGGAATAAAACTTGAAATTGGAATAAAATTTTAATAATCAACAACTTAAATTTTCAAACAATGAGAAAACTATTATTTCTAACCCCACTTTTTTTAATTGGATGTACTATAAGCCAAAAAATTGTGTACAAGACCGATGATTTGGCAGCTCCACAGAGTGTTAACCCGATTCCAGCAAAAGTTGAAGTTAGGATTTTTGAAGATAATAGAGCGAATATTGAAGAAAATGCTATATTATTTGATAATCCAAGACAAATAAGACTTAACGGAAAACAAACCTGTATTAATTCAGAAAAGCATTATAAAAAGGATACTGTTGTTAACCAATTGTCAAAAATCATGGTTGACCATTTTAATAAAGCCAGATTGTTTAGTATGTCGTTTTACAAAGAGAGCCAGTACAGTGATTATTACCTGACAGGGACTTTAAATGGTTTTTATGCGGAGCAGGAATTCTCGACTGGAGCAGCAGTTGGTGCTTCATTTGGACTTGTAGGTGCTTTGGCTACAGCGGGGATTAAAACTCCAGGAAAAATAATAATAGACATTTCCGATTTGAAACTTTATAAAAAGGATGGAACACTCGTAAAAGATTTTGGGAGTTTTTACAAAGAGTATAAGGACGATTTTAAAGCAGATGCTTCATGCTGGTGTGCATACTAGAATGCAAATTTAATGCTTAAAGACTTTAATACATACTTAATTGAAAAAATAAGAACAGATATGACGGGAGTTGAGTTGGAATAAAAACTGCCTCCAATATGTTTGGCGGTTGCACAACCCCAATTTCAAGCAGAAATTAGAATAGACTTTTCTTTTTTAGGACTACAGGATTTAAAATTTATTATCAGAGTTCTGATATTTTTAGGTTGTTCTGATATTTGAGCACCTTTTTTAAAATTATAAGCAATTGCCCTGTCTGGCGTAAGTCTCCTGACTTTTGTTCGTATCCTTTCCTGCCGGCCCTTATAAAAGTGAATGTAGATTTTTAAAAAGGAATAAACCGTTAGATTTGTATTCCCATAAGGCTTCGTCCAACTTTATTTTATTTCCAATTTCCTGTGGTGTTTAGAACGTATTTGATCTGAATCCTTAAATTCTTATATTTGAATGAGATACTTATAAGGAAACTGTATATAAAATCCTTTTAAGTTAGCTGCTAACCTAATCAGGTAAATATTTTAAGTAGCCTTAGTACAAAAATTTTCTATTTATTTATTTAATAATTTATAAAAAATGAATTTAAAATTTTTAGGATTTATTATCTACCTGCCTTTCTTAATCAATCAACTTGGAAATAGTCAGGAATCACAAATACTTTCAAAACCTGACATAGTACCTGCAGTGCATGGGATTCTCGAAAAACCACAAACACTCGGTACCTATCCATCTGTTATTATCCTTTATGGGGGCTCTGGTTGGAGACCACAGTATATTTCAATAGCAAAAAAACTTGCTGATTCAGGATTCGTCGTGCTTGTACTTGATTATTATGCCGAAACAGTTAAAGATACCGGCCAGACAGATATTGCGTTAAAGTGGCCACAGTGGCAGGCAATGATTCGAAGTGCAGTTACTTTCTTACAGGAAGACTCATCTACTAAAAAAGGTTCTGTTGGTTTAATTGGATATTCCCAGGGAGCGTTCTTAGCCGTTTCGACTGCTACCTCAATACCAGAAGTTAGAGCAGTTGTCGATTATTTTGGGGGAGGGAGTTCAAAAAAGGATGATCTAGAATCCGAAGTTCGAAATTTTCCTCCTTTACTCATTCTTCATGGTGAAAAAGATAATGTTGTGCCAGTTTCGATGGCATATTCTCTTCGGGATGCTGTTATTGCCCAAGGTGGAGAAGTAGAAATGAAAATTTACATCAACCAACCACATGGATTTAATGCAATCTGGAGCCCATATTATTCTGAGTCGGATGATATTGATTCTTTTCGGCGAACAGTCGATTTTCTTCGTCGAAAATTACGTGATTAAGATAATAAAGAAAAGTCAGCAGCTAACA
>JAFGOZ010000339.1 GCA_016926235.1 Bacteroidales bacterium
CAACATCAATTGTACGTATTTTAACAAAAGATTATGGCTTTGATTCTAAACGAATTACAGCAGCAGGTAAAGGGCAATTTCATCCCTTAAAAGCAAATTCAACAAATGAAGGGCGTGCCTCTAACCGCCGAACTGAAATAATTTTATCCCCTGACTTGAAAGAACTGTATAAACTGTTGGATCAATAAAATTGAAAAAGTTATTTATCTTTTTATAATATTCATTATATAAAAACTACAAACACTTCGCTTCCTGATAATGAACGGGGTGTTTTTTAATTACTTTAATAATAAATGTGTGAATGATGTAACTTATTTCCAAAGTTGTGTAATACATTTTGTTATAATGATACCCACCTTTGTAATATCAAATATCTATTATAATTAATTATTTACTAATAAAATAAAATAATGAAAAAAAAGATTTTAGTCCATGCAATAACAACGTTTATGGTGGATATAATATTGAAAAAATACATATTCATATTTGCTTTAGCGCTTTATAGCTGGACGGCGAATGCTAATCCTCCAATGCCAACAAAACAGCAAATAGGGATGTTTAAAAACTCCAAAACCTGTGTTGTGCTTGAAGATGGTAGCATTTCTTACAACGTGTATATAAAAGATGCTGTTCAAAAATATTGGAAAGCCACTGAATTCGAATTTATTAGCCATGAAGAGTTTGAACAGCGGCGCTTTGATTCCAAATATTCCTTTCTAGTGCTTATGAAAGGTGTTTTCGGAAATGATCCTGGTGGTGTAAGCTACAATTACATTAGCCTCGTGCTTGGGGATAAATCAAACGATATGACCAACATGCCCGAATTATGCAGCTTTCCTCTTTCATATACCGATAACGACAATATGGATTATGGATATGTTATTCCTGCAATGGTTAAATTCATGCAAAAACACGCAAAAAATCTTGAAACAAAACGATTCATTATTTCACTGAAAGGATTGAAATATTACAACGGATCAGCAAGTTTTAAAGAAAAAGTATTGTTATTGAACAAAGATATGATGGCTCCGGATGCTGATTCACCAGAAAAAATAAATACAGTTTATCCATATTATGTTAAACTGCTCACTAGTGCCGAAATTCAGGAAGAAATAGCTTCAAACCCGGCAAATGCCTTGTTTAATTTTCATGTTGGGCCAGCTAAAAATTCAGGAGCCGGAAAATGCTTTGAGATGATCTTTGATATTTATGGTAATCTCTATTACTATAATTATCGTAATATTACTAATGAAAACGTAGATGGTTTAAATCTGAAAAATTTTAAACACTTTAGGAAAAGAAATTTGATCATTAGATAAAACATACCATTTATATAACATAAAAATCTAAAACAATGAGAATATTAATAATTGGATTTTTTACATTTATTGCATGGTCAGCGCTATCAAGTTTTATCTATGTATGTAAGATAAAAGGATTGTGCGATGAACCAATAGGCATGCAAATTGGAATTAACAACCAGAAAGATGCCATCCCTGCTGACACTTTAAGTAAACCTATTATAAGGGAAACATCAGTAATCCCCGAAAACCTGATCATTTACTTTGCATTTGACAAATCTGATTTCAAGCCTGATGCATTGTCAAATAAATATTTTGTTGAATCAAATGCATACCTGGGACAAAACTCACAGGCCATGCTCAATATAACGGGCCATGCCGATGCAATTGGGACCGATGAGTATAATCATGCCCTGGGATATCGGAGAGCTCAAAGAATGCAAAAATACTTTGAAAGTAAAGGCATACCGGCAAATAAAATCAGTATTGAATCAAAGGGTGAGAAAGAGCCTGCTGCTGATAATAATACAAAAGAGGGGAGATCAAAAAACAGGAGAACAGTAATAACTATTAAAAAATAAAATTATGAACAATTTATTAATTCTTTTAGAACAAACAAAAATTGAGGCAACTATTGAAATTCTTGCTTTATTAGTGGTAGCAGCAATAATCGGGTATTTAACTTCGTGGTTATATTATAAATCGGTATATTTAAAGAAGTTCAAAACAATAGGTTCCGAAATGGATAAATTGAAAACGCAAAACACTAACCTTGAAACGGATAATGGCAAGCTTTATAAAAGCCTTACTGAAAAGGACAATGAGGTAAGATACCTTATGAAGGAAGTTAATACCCTTAAAGCGAAACATGCAGAGGATGTTAATGAAACAGATGAAATGATATTAAAAAACAAAATAACGGAACAAAAGCTGAATGAAAAAGATGAAGCTTTAGTCCTTATCGCTCAAAGAAAACATTTGTTGGATTTCGATAGTTTTGGGACAGCTACGGAGGCAGAAAAGGATGACCTTAAAATGATCAGCGGCATAGGCCCTTTTATTGAAGAAAGACTACATGCATTGGATATTTTTACTTTCAGGCAAATCAGCAAATTCACTGCCCGGGATATTGATACAATTAATGATGCTATTGAGTACTTTTCAGGTAGGATAACCAGGGATGAATGGGTGACCCAAGCCAGGGAACTGCTAATTAGTGAAGAAAAAAGGATGGAGTTACTGGAACGGATAAGGGCAAGGAAAGCCAGTATCCAATACCAGAGGATAGGAACAGCCAAAAAGGAAGAAGCAGATGATCTCACAATTATTAGCGGTATTGGCGGATGGATTAAAGAAAAGATTCATGCACTTGATATTTATACATTTCAGCAGATTAGTAATTTTAATGAAGAAGATGTTAAAACGGTTACTGAAGCAATTGAATATTTTCCTGGCAGGATTGAAAGGGATGAATGGATACTTCAGGCAAAAGAACTTGTCCGGATGGCAGGTAATAAATTTGAACTCCTTAAGCGCATTAGAGAAAGGAAAGACAGGATTTACTACGACAGGTTAGGGATTGCCCACAAACACCAGGCTAATAATTTAACCCTGATTAAAGGAATTAGCTTATGGACCGAAGAAAGGCTCAACCTGCTAAACATATATACTTTTAAACAAATAAGTAAACTAACACCTGAAGATGTAAAAACCATTACTGAGATTTTGGAAATTTCTCCTGATCGTATTGATAGCGAAAATTGGGTTAACCAGGCTAAAGGTCTTACAAAGAAATTAGTACAAGAGGCAACCATTTAATTTAATGAATTTGTGAAATATGTGAATCATGTAACTTATTTCCAAAGTTGTGTAATGGTTTAAGAATTAAAGGGATGTACTTTTGTTATTATATTATTTTAATAAATTTATAATTTAAATTATGAAAAACACAATTTTAATCATTGCTGTTGCAGTTTTAATAACAGGAACAGTATTTACCAGTTGCCAATCCTCAGCCAAAAAAGTAGAAAATGCCAAGGAAAAAGTAAAGGATGCTAAAGATAAAGTAGTAGAAGCGCAACAAGAGCTAAGTGAAGCGGTAAAAGATTCTATTCTGCAATTCAAGAAAGAATCGGAAGAAA
>JAFGOZ010000035.1 GCA_016926235.1 Bacteroidales bacterium
AGCTTCGGTTAACAGCAGCGGACTTGTTGCTGCAAATGCTGCAGGTTCTGCAACAATTACCGTAAGAACATCCGATGGCGGATATACAGCTACGTGCGCAGTAACAGTAACTTCATCTTCTGCATTTACAGTTACAATTGAGGCTGAAGATTATTTTGAAATGTATGGAATTCAAACTGAGAATACCAGCGATGCCGGTGGAGGACTAAATGTAGGATGGATCGATGCCGGTGACTGGATGGGGTATTCGGTTAATTTACCGGCTGCGGATATATATACAGTTGAATACCGGGTAGCAAGTCTAAACGGTGGTGGTAACTTGCAACTTGAAGTATTTGGCGGAGGAACCAATTATGGCAGCCTTGACATTCCTTCAACAGGAGGATGGCAAAACTGGACAACCATAAACCATACGGTAAATCTTCCGGGAGGACAGCAGGACCTGGCGATTGTAGCAAACTCTGCCGGATGGAATATTAACTGGTTTGCAATTACACGAGGAATAAAATCTATTGAGACCGAAGGATTTAATGAGCTAAGCGGTATTTCTCTATTTCCTAACTCGGCCGGTAATATTATTAACATTACAGGATTGCCAAATAATATCAGCCATATTTCAGTATTTGATTTGCTTGGAAAAGAGAAACTCAGTATTGAAACAAACAATAATGAAATGGTTATAATTGATATTTCAGAATTACATCAAGGATTATACATTTTAGTAATTAGCTCACAAAGTGGTACAATTCAATCACTAAAATTCAGAAAAGAATAATAAGTGTGATTGTATAAGTGAAAAACCGGTTTGATATTCTTTGATATCAGACCGGTTTTTTAATTCTTAATGAAATGATTCCATATCAAATATCCATTATATCTTCACTTCAGAGATTCTCACTCCTTTAATCAACAGCCAAAACATAAGTGCTACTTCTGAAACTGTATTTGGTAAAGTAACGACCTGATTCACTAAATCTTTATATTCCGGTGATCCTTGCGGTTTTTTTAATTGATTTCATTTAATTGAATTTTTTATTTCATAACCTGAGAAATATTAACTAAAGTTATTATCATTCTGCTAAATAGTATCTGCATTTAGTATAGTAAAAGTTACCCGACATATTGCAGAACTATCTTAAAGTAGGCATATTAATAGCTGAAAGCCGGAAATATATAATTACTGATAATTTTATACAGAGATAACTTTGCCGCGTAGTTACCACCGATAAAAACAACTACCATATCGAGTTCAGGAAATACCATTATAGCCTGGCCTCCCCAGCCACCGGCGCGGTACATCTTGATTTCTTTCCCTTCATGGGAAAATTTGCTGATCCACCATGAATAACCATATCCATTTTTCCCTGAATCCTCAATGGGAATGTTGATTCTTGCATTATTACTATATATTGTTGAGCTTTTTTCTATCTATTCTGAAGGAAGAACCCTTGTACCATTCCAAACCCCATTATTTATATATGTTGCCCCAAACTTGAGCATATCTCTCTGAATCATTTTCAGCGATCCTGCTGTTTCATACATGCCATTGGGGAATTGCCACCTCTCGATAGTATCAATACTGGGAAAAGACAATTTGCTACTTTATTAGAATCATAACCGAAATAAATACCAGATTCTCTGCGAATTGCTACATTATCCTTTTTTTCTTACTATTGCGCGCGCTTTTGTTCCGATGTTAATTCTGTTGTAAATAAAGTTGGTTAAGGGTTTATATGAATATGTTTCCCACCGTATCAATTCAAAGTTTGTTAGTTTCAGCAGGTATTTAAATGTCCTTCTTGAAAACTCGTTGCAATGGCCCGGTCGAAAAGATGGTGAAAACTTCTTTCTGTGCAATCCTGTTTTATTTAAAAAGCGCTGAAACCTGTGACTGACTGAATTAATATTTGGAAATTCAAAAATACCATACCCTCTGTTTTTCAGCAATTTCGAAATTTTATTTAATGCGAGGATAGAATCCGGTAAATGTTCAAGTACATGTCTAAGTGCAACAGCATCATACTTTTCTCCGGTATTTTCAAATTCCATGAAATCTGCAACATGAACTTCCATTTTCAAAGTATCACGCAGATAATTTGCATAATCCGGTGATATTTCAAGACCTTTAACCTTCCATCCATCTTTTCTGGCAAAGTATAATACGGCGCCATTACCACAACCTATATCTAAAAAATTACCTTTAACAGGGACATACTTCTTTATAGCATTATATGTTAATCTTGCATCATATTGATCTTCGTAATTATCTATTGGTTTAAAACCTGCAAAATATTTACCCTGGTTTTCGGCAATATTTAAACCTTCCAGATCAAGATTTACAAGTCCGCACTTCCGACATTTGTAGAATTTATACTGGTTCTTATCTCCCACTGTAAAAAAAAGTATTAGTTTGTCACTATTGCAAATTCTACAATTCATTTCTCAACTTCTTATTTGATTAGAACTGCCAAAATTAATAAATCCCGCAAGAAATCAGTAATATTCACTGAATCTCGTTTTCCTGCTCTTTCGATTATTATTAGTTTCATTCCCGGACTAATGGATGAGGATAAGTGTATGGTGAATATCCTGGTTTTTCAGTGTTGTTATAGTAATCCCTGTTTTCCCTTATATGAATATCACAATTATTATGAACATAAACGTCTATTCCTGCACCATTGTGGTAATTGTTCCACTGATATAAAGGATCAAATTCCTGCGGGGGGTATGGATTTTCATCAATCCACAACCATTCATCGGTAGACCTGCCTATCTGGTCTCTTGCCGGATATCCGTTTGGCAGTTCATTTCCGTCCCACGGAGAAGTGCCGTCACATAGTCCTCCATCACCCAGAGCTTCAAAACTTCTTCTGTTATCAACAATAATGCTTGGGCCTGAAAACCAGCTGCCTGTTATGATATTATCAAAGACTACCCCGGTACCACCACGCAGGAAAAACGGAGCCCACATACCTCTTTCTACCTGGTTTATTGTATTGCCATATATTTCATAGCTTCTTGTTGCCCTGTGCGTACCCTGTAAGGAATGCGCTTCAATATAAGCATCGTTTACAACATTATGGCGGAATACATACCTTCCACCGTAATTTGCATCGACAGCATTACCGAATTTTATGAAGTTAAACTCACAGTCCTCCACGAACATTGCGTTATTGGTACCCAACCCCAGCGGTTCCGACCATATTTTATTTGCCATAAGTCCAGCGTACCCGACAACAATTACCCGGACATCATTAAATACACAGTGATCAATAACTCCTGTCGGGCAATCATCTTCTTCAACAGTTCCCCAGGCTATAACTCCTTCAATTGTATTTTCAGTAGGATTTTCAAACAGACAGTGATCAACACGCCAGTCATTTCCTCCGACACGTATTCCACACCCATTGTCATTTGATAGCTGAAATCCGATGTTGGTTACACGTGATCCTGAATTGTTTAAATTGATTATAATACCGGGTGTTGTTGAATCTGATGAAATAATGGTAGTTTCTTCACCACTCCCGAGCAGTGTTATCCTTCTGCCATCAGGAACTACTAATGTTCCGTACCAGGTGCTGCTGCCTTCAGGTATCTGAACTGTATACCCGCTTTCGGCAGAATCGACGGCTACCTGCACATCTTCCAGGGAGGTGCTCGCCGCCATAATAATTTTACTTATAGTGTTACTGTCTTTTTTACATCCGTATATAGTAATTATAATTACAGTGAACAGAATAATAATTCTGAACTGGCGATACATGGTATTAGTTTTTATATGCTGTTTGATTGTCTGATCTCTTCAAGTCTTTCCTGTGCTCCCGGATCAAGTGAAAAATGTTCCCTGAGCTTGTCACATGCATAGTCTTCACAAAACGCGCAACTTTCCAGATCTCTGTTAATGGCACATTTTCTTATCTCACATTTCCGGCATCCCGAAAACAATACGTCAGAATATGCCTTGCAACCGTCACAGTCGTTAACCTCCTTCGCTGTTAGATGTATTCCATAATGTTTGCGGCATATTTCGGCAATCGACTCCCGTAAAGCCTGTTGCTTTATTTTATCAGTTTCCAGTGTGGCCAGATGAATAGGACAGCTTTCACAAGCAAGACCACAATATGCTATCATTGTATTCATTTTGGCAGTGTTTGTATTATATCTTTTTAAAGTTACTCAATGAAAGCGAAATAAAAATTATTTTATTGCCGTGCGTACCGATATACTCCTCTGCAGGTGGATTTAATTAAATTCTAAAATATCCTTATGTTTTATAGCTTCGTTATAAATTGTTCCTTTTCTTATAAATGCCGGTCCCAATCCACTACCTCTGCCTACTAACAATTTATCACCAGTTTTTAAATTTAATGAATCCATTAACCCATCCGATAATCTAAAATATTTGTCTTTGTCAATAAATGTCCAGCTGATCAATCTGTCTCCGGATCTTATGATTTTTAATAATTCTGAAGTAAATGATTTTGTCTTTTTTTTGTATCCGATTAATCTGACAATATTATTACCTAACTTTGAAATAATAACAGATTTCGGAGTAATTATACTAAATCCTCCGGAGGATTTGCTACCTGATAATATAATCACTTTATCAGCTTTCATTAACTGATATTCACCATAGGTTTCATCCGGTATCCGAATCCTTAGATCACTATTTATAGTTGTCCAGCCAAATATGTATTTTCCTCCTTTTACTAATTGTGGCATATTATAAACAGTGATTTATTGAATGCGGTCTGTTGTTTGAATTTATGTAATGTAATAACTATCATAAATGTTATCCTTGTGCTGCTACACCCAGCTGATCGGTTAAGTTATCAACGTATTGCTTTGCTGAATTAAGACTCGGTGTTTTTTTCAGATACATTATCTTTTCACCTATTGCATTATAAAGTACAACTACTATATCATTATTACGCAAGTCAGTACTCCTGTTGCTACGACTGTATGTTCTCCAGACTTTATTAGATCTTATAATCCCGATTTTCATTTCCGGAGATACCGCTATCCATTGTCCAACAGGTAGAATTCCAAACAGATTATTAGACAACTTTACTCTCTTTTTAGTAAGATCTATTTTTACACTGGTTGATGTAAATCCAATAAATGCTCCTACTGTAATCAATATCAGCCCGGATAATTCATATAAAGTAATGATCAAACCCACAATAAAAATCAAAATACCTGCAAAACTTCCTGCAGGTCCGAATGGTTTATCAAGTTTATTTTTTACTGTCATTCTTTGTATTCATTATTGTGTGATCGTATTTTCGTTTTTACAACTTCCCAGGACCAGTATTCATTATTATATCTATGTGAATAATCGGATATATTTCTACTGACAAATTCAATCAACTTTTTTTCATTTTCTTTCTTACAATAGAGTTCAATTTTTACGGCCTTCTTGTCATGATAGTAATAAACCTCAGGATTTGGTACATATATTTCTGGTTCATAATATTCTGACATAAGTTTAAATTCTATAAAAGTATGAATCGGGACTTTCTGCCCGGAATCATTTATAATGAATTGATCCATTAATTCATTTAATGTTGTTGATTTATCCATGACGGCAATTTGTTCCTTCACATTCCCTATTGAAACATTATACTTTTTGATTATTGAGGTATCAATATGAAAATGAATGGAAGATACTGTAATTGGCCTCCCAATAATTTTAAGACTATCAATTAATCCCGAGTTAGTAAAATCGTTCCTTAATGAATCGTAGGTTTTTTGCGGATTCATAAAGTCGTTGTAAACGATTAGGTTAACAACCCCGAATTGGTTGCTGTTTCTAATAATGCTACAGGAACAAATTAACAGAAATGATATAGTATAACAAGTAATTTTAAGCATAGATACTGATACAGTATTTATAAAATTTTTTAAAATATATATTATATTTCGCTCAAGGGTTAGCGGCATCTATATTTTAATATCTCCAATTAAATATGTGACTGCTTTTCCGCTAATCTCAACACGTTCACCTAAGTATTTACACTTTAGCATTCCTCCTCTTTTAGATATTTGTTGAGCACTCAGTTCCGATTTGTTCAAACGATTTGACCAGTATGGAGTCAGCGTAGTATGCGAGGAACCTGTAACAGGATCCTCATCAATTCCTGATTGTGGTGCAAAAAATCTACTAACAAAATCTGTCTGATTTCCTCTCGCGGTTACAATTATCCCTCTGGCTTTGATTTGTGCAATCAAAGATAAATCAGGAGTCATATTTGAGATAACTTCTTCATCATCAAAAATTAACATATAATCGGTATTCCCTTTGAATGCTTCTGACGGTTTAACATCAAATGGTTTTATCAACTCATCAGTCAAATCGACTTTCTTTATTTTATCAGAAGGAAAGTCTAAAACAAAAAAATCATCAGATTTACGAACTTTTAATATTCCGCTCTTTGAGTTAAATGCAATACTTTCTCCTTCATAGCCTCGATAATTATAAAGCACATAAGCTTCAGCTAGTGTTGCATGCCCGCATAAATCCACCTCTACAGCCGGGGTGAACCATCGAATTTGATATTCAGTTCCATCTTTAATAAAAAACCCCGTCTCTGATAAATTATTTTCAGCCGCAATTTTTATTAACAATTCATCGTCTAACCAATTATCTAAAGGACAAATTGCAGCGGCATTTCCTTTGAATATTTCAGTAGTAAAAGTATCAATCTGATAAAGCTTTATTTCCATTTGTTTAATATTTATTTTTTATGAATTATTAATCCTCAAGACATCTGTTCTAATTACCACTGAAGAATCACAGATGTGAAAGGTTATGAATCTGATAAGTCTGGTGAATTAAAGTGATTTCTTATCATACTGTTGTAAAATATGTTAATTTTTAGATATTAAAAATAGCACTTTCCATCAGATGTTTAAAACAATGATTTATTTTGAGTTTTCTTAATATTTAGTTTATTAATAATTTTACATAACAATCTATTTTTAATATTCCATGGATCAGTTAAAAAGCAGAATTTTAAATTGTACTGCATGCGACTTACATAAAACCAGGAATCACGCCATTTGGGGTGAAGGCAATCAGAACGCAGAGATATTGCTAATTGGAGAAGCCCCGGGAGAGGATGAAGACAGAATAGGCAGGCCTTTTGTTGGGAAATCGGGGCAATTGCTTTATAAAATACTGGCTGCATGCGGGTTTACCAGAAAAGAGCATGTGTTTTTAAGCAATGTATTACGATGCAGGCCGCCTGGTAACCGTACTCCTAAAGATATCGAGGTGAATGCATGTATTCCATTTTTGTATGAACAAATTAAACTCGTGGATCCAAAAATTGTTATTCCTTTAGGAGCAACGGCCTTAAAACGTCTTTTAAAAAATGACAACCTAAAAATAACCAAACTTCGTGGATCATGGATGGAATGGGACAACCGATTGGTAATGCCCGTATACCATCCTTCGGCATTGTTACGTAATCCAGCTCTGAAGCGTGATACATGGGAAGATTACAAGAAAGTGGTTTATAAGTATCGTGAGCTTGTTGATCCCAACCATTATTCCGATTATATTTAATGGTCTTCAAATAAAAAATGAACTGGTATGAACCCGTTCAGATTTACGACCTATAGTCATTTATTGATAGTATATCATTACAAAACCTCACATTACTTTGTTTTTATATTATGTTATATGTCGTTTATATTTTAAGGATTTTATTAATTCTTTTTCATCATTATTGATAGCCAAAAAATTTGGACCTATGAAGTCTTCATATTTAAATTCATAGTTCCTGAACTCAACGACTTTTGGAAATATCTTTCCTACTAAATATCCGTAATCGTTCAACAGGGAATAAAAATCTAACAGTAAATTTTTCGTCGATATATTTATATAACCATATTCAAATTGTAATACTTTTATTTTTTTTCTTTTAAGAAAGCTCTCGAAACCGATTAATGCATCATATTCTGCACCCTCAAGATCTAACTTAATAAAATCAATCTCATTAATTTTATGTTCTTCAGCAAAACTATCTCCTCGTATTAATTCTATTGTCTTTGAGCCGATTGACTGATATGAAATACCTTTAATATCAAATAAAGATGAGTGTGTGTGTGAATTGAAAATATTGATTTCTTTTGTACAATTTTGTGAAAATAATCCTTTATTAACAGGGATAATATTTTTATGCTCTCTAACATTGTTTTTCAACTGAATATAAGTATTATCAACCGGTTCAAACGCATATATTTTACAATGGGGATTATATTTATAAAGCATTAAGCTGTAATTTCCGATATTTGCACCACCATCAATTATTACTGAGGGATTAAATTCTGATATTTTTTTAATAACTGTAATTTCACCATTACTAAAAATGTCATGATTCCTATTTTCATATAACCTGTTCAATGATCTTCCAAATCCAGCTAAATGTTTGAAAAAAGAGTTATGGGTGTTTCTTTTAAAAATTCTTTTTAATTTATTCATACTTTTTTGGTTAATTCTAACAAATGGTAAAATTTTCGTCTTAAAATTAGTCCAAAATTTCTTTTGAATATGCACCAGTATAAGCTATATCTATCCATGCATGAAGAAAAAAATAAAATTATTTTTAACCCTATATCACTATCAGTATGTTGTACAGATATAATTTTTTCATAAAAAAGCATTTCTGAAGGTGTATGAAATACCAGGACCTTTCTTGACCTGTTGTTTAACCAGTTTTGCAAATTTTCAAGCTCTTTGTCAGATAACTTATCAAAATCAGTTCCTTTTGATAGAACCTCCGGATTAATCCATTCGTGTTTTCGTTTGTCCCCCTTTCCCAAGAAGAATAAGGATGGGCAAAATACACATCCATTCCTGTTTGTAAAGTAAATGATTTATGTTTAGCCATCTCAGAGCCATTGTCGTAGGTGAGGGTCTTTTTCATATATTCAGGTGTCTTAAAAATACACTTTGCAAAGGCAGTTATAACCGTTTCTGATTTTTTATCCGGTAGTTTTACCAATAGGGTATAACGGATCTTACTTTCGACAAGTGTCCCTAAGAAACTGTTTTGATTTGAGCCTATCATTAAGTCACCCTCCCAATGACCTATGTCAATCCTACCTTCAACATGTGTTGGTCGTTGATCTATACTTACCCTGCCTTGAATATGCTGTATTTGCCTTCTGGTTTTTTCCTTTCTGCGTCTTGATTTGTGTCGGGAGTGTTCATTTAAGTGTGTCATCCCTTTAAATTCTATTTTCAAATATAATTGTTAATTGATTTAAAATGGTTGGCCAATCAT
>JAFGOZ010000340.1 GCA_016926235.1 Bacteroidales bacterium
CCCCCCCCCCCCCCGGTAAAATCAGTGGATATTGAAAATCAATCTTAGATATCTCTCATTTTTATAGATCATGTTAAATCATTAAATTTTAAATCGATCATTAAAATAGTTGTAAAATGCATAAACATTTCTAAATTTGTAGCACGATTTACTAATTAGTAACACGTCCTTATTATTAAAAACCATACAAAATGCACATCCCAGATGGTTATTTAAGTCCACAAACCTACATACCGCTTTATGGTGTGTTTGTGGCATCAGCTGCTGTAGCAGTAAAAAAAGTTGAGAAAAAGATGGATAAAAAGCTGGTACCTTACCTTGGAATGGCGGCAGCTTTTTCATTTCTTATTATGATGTTTAATATCCCTATTCCGGGAGGAACTACCGGACATGCTGTAGGTGCAGCAATAATAGCTCTGCTCTTCGGCCCCTGGGTCTCTTTCATCTCGGTGTCGGTTGCTCTGATAATACAGGCACTGGTATTCGGAGATGGAGGAATTACAGCAATTGGTGCTAATTGTGTTAATATAGCTCTCGTTATACCATTTTTTGCCTGGTGGACATATAAGCTAATCAGCGGAAAATCAACATCAAAGGGAAGAATAGCTATAGGTGCTTTTGCTGCAGGATATTTTAGCTTAAACATCGCTGCAGTAATCACCAGTATAGAATTTGGTATACAACCACTTATAGCAAAAGGTATTGACGGTAATCCCCTTTATGCCCCATACCCTTTAAAGGTTGCCTTACCGGCCATGGCTTTTGAGCATCTTATCCTTTTCGGAATAATTGAAGGCATCGTTACCCTGTTAATATTCAGGTATTTTTATAAAAACAACAACGGGCTCATCGAAGTTCTTAAATAACTACAAAGATGAAAAATCATAAAAAAATACTCATTGTTTTGGTAATTTTAGTTCTCCTGTCACCATTGGGATTATTTCTCCCTGAATGGTTTAATGCAGGTGATGCCTGGGGTGAATGGTCTGTTGAAACAATAAAAGAAGAAACGGGTATTGAGCCGGAAGGCATGAAAAGGGATGCAGGTTTATATAACTCACCTGTACCTGACTATAATATTGGTAAGGAAGATGATTCCCTGCCTAAACTTTCCATGAGTTATATCCTCTCCGGAATAATAGGTGTTACTATCATATTAATCATTACTTTTGCCACAACAAAACTAATTTCAGGAAAGAAAAAGGATGATACCGGCATTCCTGCTTCAGAAGGAGCAAATAGAGATTAATACAAAGACACGAAGTAAAAATTTGTCCTTTATTGATAAAACCATAAAAAAAGCGGCAAATTTTGTTACTTCAACTTTTACTCAATGGCAATCTGCCAGGAAAGAAGGATTATTTCAATTACTCGACAACCGCGTAAAAGTGCTGTTTTTGCTCATCGGGGTTATTGGTATTAGTTTCTGCACATACATAATTACCCAATTAGCAATTTCAGGAGTAATTTTTTTAATATACATATTGTCAAAACTGGATATCCTTCAAATTTACAAACGAATTCTGATTATCGGTTTTATTTTTGGTTTTATCATATTCCTGCCGGCATGTCTCAATCTTTTTACCAAAGGAGATAATGCTTTTACCCTTATCCGGTTTTCAAAACCGCATACATTTTGGATATATACTATTCCTCAGGAGATAACTATAACATGGCAGGGTATAGATTTAGTTATCCGTTTAACGTTGAAAATTATCAATTCAGTATCTATCGTATTACTGGTAATTTCGACAACTACCTTTGAGCAAATTATTAAATCGCTGGCTTTTTTAAGAGTCCCAAAAATATTTTTACTTACACTAACCCTTACCTATAAGTTTATCTTCATCCTGTCCAACAGCATCATCGAATCATACTACGCCATAAAAATGCGTTGGTGGAACCGTGGATCGGTTAAGGAAGCTGAAAATGTAGTGACAGGTCGTGTGGGTTATCTTTTCAGGAAATCGAGAGAACGGTATGAACTGGTTTACCAGAGCATGATAGCCAGAGGATTTACAGGAAAATTTGATTTTGGTAAGTTTCAAAAACTGCACATGAAAGATTATTTGTTTATCGCAACATGTATCTCTTTTGCAGGAGCTATATTTATAATAAATTACTACTATGCCCGAACTATTTAGGTTGGAAGAAGTTGGATTTTGCTATGCCAAAGATCAAACCGGTCTTTCGGGCATCAATCTCGCTGTAAATGAAGGAGAAATACTTTCAATCATTGGCTCAAACGGAAGCGGTAAATCAACACTTCTGAATATTATTTGTGGACTCGTATTTCCAAACAAGGGTAAGATCTCTTTTAAAGGAAGGGGATTTAATGAAAAATCTTTAAAGGATTCACTGTTTAACCGGGAATTCCGATCTTCCATCGGTTATGTTTTTCAAAACTCCGAAGCACAACTCTTCTGTCCTACTGTGTTTGATGAGATAATTTTTGGTCCTTTGCAGGCAGGTATATCAAGAGATGAAAGCGAGTCAAGAGCCGAAGATATAATGAAAATGCTCAATATATCTGAACTTCGCGATCGCCCGGTATATATGCTTTCAGGCGGTGAAAAGAAGCGGGTGGCTATTGGTGCTGTATTGGCCTCAAATCCCGAAGTTCTGGTTATCGATGAACCGGTAAGTGGCCTGGATCCCAAAACCAGGGCTTTTCTGATTGAATTAATCTTCAAGTTGAATGAAGTGGGTAAAACTATTATTTTAGCAACGCACCATCTCGAACTTGTTGATCATCTGCAATCAAGAGTGGTTGTATTATCAGAAAAACATACAGTGGAAAAAACCGGCAAATGCGATGAAATTCTATGTGATACTGAATTACTTCTTCGTTCAAATTTGATCGGTGAGATTCCACACAGGCACAAGGAAACCATACATAAACATTTATCTACAGGATTTTTATTTCATAACCATAAACCTAAAACCAATAGCTGATTCTTGAAAAGGATGATGATATTCCTTTTGACGATTAAGAACTCTCTGAAGATATTGCTTTTTTCTCTCTCCTCTTGTTTAAGATATACGTTTCGAATAATATCATAAACATACCTGCCATAATGGAGACATCAGCAATATTAAAAACTCCGGTGTGGAAAAATCCAAAATTCATATACATAAAGTCCGTCACCGAACCATACATGGCCCTGTCAAAGAGGTTGCCAAACCCTCCTCCGATAATCAGGCAAATAGCAATTGCCCGCATATTCGAAATATTTACTTTAGTTAACAGGTAGAATACACCAAATATAAGAAGTATAAAAGGAATAATGGTTAATAAAATGAAACTCGCGACTTTAGGTAAAGAATTACCGAAACTTAAGAATGCACCTGTATTTTCAACCTTCATTAAGATGAAAAAATTCTTTATTACAACTACTTCTTCATGGTAGGCAATAGTATGCCTTACGATATGCTTGGAAATCTGGTCGCAACCAACATTTACTCCCAGGATTAGCAGGATAACTATTATTCTCAGTACTCTATTACGTTTCATCATTCCAAATGCTTTACTGACAAAGAATACAAAAGTAATAAATATTTTTTACTGGCAATATTATAACATTTCATGTTCATTCAATATGCAGATTTTTGTATATCAAATCAAATTACTCTCCTGAACAAGTATGCGTCAATAACCAATCTGAAAGGCTCAATTAACTAAAACAACAGGTTTAATTAAACATAATATATCATCGTACTTCTTTTTGTCGATATTTTTAAAGATTCATGGGAAAAACGATTTTATTAATAAACAATTCGAAATGAAATCATCTTAATATTGAAATTGTCTGAGTATAAATCTTTTTATTGTTTTCAAATTTTAAAATGCACATATAATTCCCTTGTGATAATATTTTACCGTCAATTGAAGCATCCCATGTATTATCATAATTTTTTGTGGAATATATTGCCTGTCCAATCATATTCAGTATGGTTACTTCATTTTCCGGATATAGTTCTATATTATTTATAGTCAAATAATCATTTATCCCGTCACTATTTGGTGTAATAACATTCACTATTTCAATATTATCCATTTCAGCAAATGCAATTATGTTTTGTGAGAATGATTTTTCGCTTATCAGTGCCCCGGCCAAATATCTTGCCCCAATGCTTGAAAATACTCCTCCTTCCTCCATAGCCTGGGCAAATACAACTCCAGAACCTTGATCTATTGAAGGAGTAATATTACTCTCGCATTTAACCAGTATATTTGTTACTTCACCTTCAAGCAATGTTTTACGCCAGTACCTCTCTTCAGACACATTCCGGATCCCTGTGCCAACCTGGGGATTTGGGTTTGGCTCAAATGCTTCCAGGCTTATCACAGGGCTGTTTCCTTGTATATTTATGAGTTCAACAGGTAAATAATGACCATTTTTTCCAATCGGGAAGAATTTATTGCCAGTTCCAGTATGGAACAAGGCCCCATTTATATAAGAATTTTCTGAAGCTGAATAGATTTGAGTATTTGCATCAACTATAAAATGAATATTTGAATTTGGAGTAACAATGCCATTTGATAAAGTTAAAGTACCGGTAATAGTCACATCCTCCGTCACTACTTTTTCACCTCCATATATGCGCAAATGATATATTTTTTGATTTCCATGACGTAAGTTTTGCAGGTCATTTCCATTTAAGTGTATTGCTCCCTGCAACTCATTGTATATTCCATTATTATTCCAATCCCCCGAAATCTCGAATGTACCGTAATTGGATATGGAACCGAAGTTGTTGATTGGATAACCAGTAGCAAACATTCCGTTTTCTGAAATACAAAAATCAGTGTTCTCAGATATATATACCTGAGATTTACAAAATAAGAATTGCAAACTCAAAAAAACAGATAATATGAATCGAAAGAAAATTAAACTTCTCATTTGTGATAAGTTAATCTGCTCTTTGTACTGTATAAGTTACACGTGCACCATAAAAATAATGGTCTGCATTATCACTAAAATTCAAATAGATAAAGTATCCATAGATATTGCTGACTATATTGTAACCCGGACTGGCAAAATTAAATACGAATGTACGTCTTCCCGGACTTCCAGTTGTTGATTGCGCTGCCGATGCTGTAAAGAACTGGCTATCTGAATATCTTTGTAAACATATACGCGCGGTAATATTGTTGTCAATAGGCACACCATCTCCATCATACACATATACAAGAACATTGTTAATTAATGCACCATCCGGAAGGTCAAGCGGTACTAATCCAATACCAGTGAAGTTATATGAATAAATCCGGTTATCTGCATCTATATTTATTGAACCTCTGTTTAAATCGGCCGGTGTTAAAACTTTGTACCTTGTTTGAGGACTGGAGTACAAAAACTGATCTCCGCTGGTGATATTAAAATTATTTCCCGAAGTAATAGCCTGGCCTGTAGTAAGATTTTGCCTTACATGCACATTCCCTCCATCTCCTCTTAGAAAGTAATTATTTGAAACATCAGAGTCGGAAAAATAACTATAACCATTAACCTGGTTAATATTCAAAAAATTCAGGCTATTACTACTACGCATAACTATACCATAATTGTCCATAGCCGATCTCATTTCAATAAGTCCTGAAAACTTTATCCAATCATCACCTAATCCGCCGTAATTTGAATCGTCATCAATGTAGCCATCCCCACCAATCTGTATATTTTGATTTGCGCGAATACTACCATCAACATGCAATTTTTCTTCAGGAGATGCAGTGCCAATACCTACATTACCATCGTAAGAATTAATTCGAATCCTCTCTGTTCCTCCAGTCCTGATTGATAAATCTGTTATGTCAGAAGTTCCAATATAATTATAGGCCGGGGATGTACCTTCATTCCCGTTTATATTCCATCCTGTGAAAGAATCCTGTAAACTGCTAATATCTATCCTTGTTGTATCATCTCCTTCGGCAATAACCAGTTCATCATCTATGATTTCTCCATAGGTTATTATTTCATTTGCAGTATCTGCATCAGCATCATCAAGCAGCCCGGACAGATCAACTGTATTCCCGCCAGAAATGGAAAGCTCAGTCGCTGTAAATGATAAAACCTGATCATCCGTGTTTATTGTACCTATATCTATTGTATTACCTGCCGAAATAGACAAGTTTGTATTATTTAAACTTAAAGTTTGATTATCTGTATTATCTATAAAACCAGACAAATCCACTAAGTTACCATCCTCTATTGAAAGGTTATTACCAGAAAGGGACAGTAATTGATCATCTGTATTCACTGTACTTAAGTCAACACTATTTCCCCCTGAAATGAAAAGGCTATCATTATTCAAACTAATTTCCTGGTTGTCGGTATTATCCATAAAGCCAGCCAAATCCACAGTATTCCCGTTTATTATGGAAAGATCATTACCTGAAAGCATAAGATACTGATCATCTGTATTATCCATGAAATCAGACAAATTCACCGTATTGCCATCTTCAATGGAAAGTGAATTCCCTGACAATTCAAGCTTTTGATCATCAGAACCTGTCGTTTCAAGATTTACCATATTACCGCCAGAGATCGAAAGAACGTTGTTTTCTAAAAAAAGCTGCTGATTGTCTGTGTTATCCATAAAACCAGATAATTCTATACTTGCAGCGGAAGGATTTCCTGTAATGGATAAAGAATGTCCATCATAATACAAATCCTGGATCTCATTTGTAGGAGAAGTGTCATTTGGATTGGTGTATATTATTAAATCCGGGAAGCTGCCTGCTATGGAAGTGGCCCCTCCACCGATTAGATTTAGCTGAACCATATTGGAAAGCAAGGGATACCATTGATCACCATGCCAGTAGTAAAACAATTGCATATCGGTATCATATACTAACATACCATTGTCATTTACACCCAAATTCATTGACCCCCGCTGCACAGAGGTTAGTTTTGGCATCAGAAAACCCTGGTTGTTTTCCGGAGAAACCAAACGTAATACAGCATTTTCATTAATTTCATTTGTTCCAATACTTACTGAATTTTGAGCCAATAACCCGGAATTCACATTTAGAAAGATCAATGCGAATACTAAACAATGAATAATTCTTTTTAAAACTGTTGTTTCCATCTTGTCTCTTATTTGAAAAGCTAATGCCAACATTTTAATTTATTTATTACTATTTTCGATTTCTTAAATTTCGTTTTAATTTTAACTTTCTTCCATACCACGTCAGATACTCATTGTTACGGTCAGAAAAAGAAAGTTCTATTATATTATAGATCAATGTAACCTCATGAGATGCGCCAATATATCGATGATATCGGCCTGAAGATTCATAATTATATGTTAATTGCAATCTTTTGGCCACTTTAAAACCTGCTAAAAAACTCATTTGAAGGTTTGTGTTAACAAAAAAACCACCCATTGTATAACCGTCATAAAACCTGTCCAGAGAATTTTTGCTTTTATAGGAGTATAAAAGTCCTAGATTTCCAAGTGGACTGGAATAAGGTAATTGCCTGTAGATGACCATTGGTTGAATGATATCTCTATTTAAACAGACTGGAATAAAACAAGTAAAATATGCTGAATAATAACTGTTCATCTTATTATTTGACAAAGAGGTAATAACATTACGAGTATTATTCATAGTTCCACCCACTGAATACCATTCTGTCTGATAGTTAACACCTGACGAGAAGTTTATTAACCAACTACCGTTCATGTATTTTAATATATCAGGATCATTTAAGATTTCATTATTATTGGTCACCTTCTCCAAATCTACTCCAACGTGATACAGGTCTGATGATAAACCAAAAGACAGACTTTTATTTTTTTCAAATGAAATATGATAAGCAAAAGCAACAGATGAATATTCCGTTTGTAAAAAATTTGTTCTGTTTATAAAAACGTTCCCTCCAATACCACAGTTATATTTTTTTATTGGCATATGAGCCCCAAATATATTGGATACTGGATGCCCGTTTACATTTACAAAACTCCGGTGATTTGAAACAAAAAACGATCCGTTGGTATTAAATGCTCCTCCGGCTAACGCCGGGTTGTATAAGAATGAATTCGAATATACCGGACTTAACAACGGTATCTCCTGGCCTATATTACAATTAGAAAAAACAGATAAAAATATGAATACAATTCTCAGACTTTTGTTGCTCATTTCACAGCCATTTAGAAAAGGAGAATTTTATATAGCGATATCTGCAACATATATAGTTTGCAGTCCTATATTGCCGTTTGAACAATTACTAAAATATAACTCCCCTCTTTACTCAATGCCTGCAAAATTTGCATTTTTATAAATACACTGCAATTGGAGTTTATAAATGGGCAATAAAGAGTTGATGAATGGTTCTTTTAATATAATGGATGGTCTAACTTTATGTATCTATATTCTTGTATTATTTTAGTACTTTAATGTATGAATTAAAGTATTGTATGAATTCATCCTTTTTTCGGCGTGGTATGATTATAGTATCGCCATTTTGCATGGTTATTGTACCTCCGCTATGAATATTATAAGCTTTAATATAATCCATATTAATAATATGGGTTCTCCCTATTCGATAAAAGTTGTTTTCTGTCAGCACCATCTCAAAATTTTTTAAGTGGCGGGAAATCAAAAGTTTCTCTTTAGTCAATAAATATATATTTGTATAGCTGCCATCTGCCTGGAAATATTCAATTTCACAAAGGTTAATCAATTTTATACCTTCATTGGTTGCTACCTGAATTTTCTTTTTCGAAGATAAAGTAGTTGTTTTGTCAACATCAGGTTTATGACTTTCGGTGATTTTCTCATTTTGCATAGTTCTTTCAACAGCTATGCGTAAATCCCTTATACAAACAGGTTTTAGAAGATAATGGGTTATTTCGAACTTAAAAGCATCAAATGCATAATGACTATAACCTGAGGTAACTATGGTTTTAAATTTTTTATCAGGTATTTGATACAACACTTCAAATCCGGAACCATCATCAAGTTCTATATCCAGAAAAACCAGATCAGGATGGAAATTCAATATCTTCTTAGTAGCATCCTGAATGTTTGAAGATGAAGCAATAACTTCTAGCTCAGGGCAATAATCAGCAATCAGACCCATCAACAAAGATAATGATTGTGCATCATTTTCGATTATTATAGTTCTTAACTTTTGCATAATACTATGTTTATGAGTACCTAAAAGAAGCCGGAAACATCAGTTCGACTTTTGAACCGATACATCCTTTATCCTGTTCAATTATATCTGTAAAAGTAAAATCTGTTTTTGTATTATTCAATATTCCGATCAGAGAAATTCTTGTTTACTTGATTCAGCAATATAATCACTTGAATCTTTTTCATAGCTTATTTTCCAATATTCTCCATTTAGATAATGGTCAATATCAGATGCGTTTTGTTCATAAAATTCCTCTGCTGAGATTCCATCTATTATATAGACTCTTCGAAATTTCATTTTTCCACCAACAAAATAGGACTCCTTAATGTATTCTCGTCCATTTTTATCTTTATGTATTTTTCGTTTCTTCTTCAAGTTTCCTTAATCCTTTTTATTTACAATTCGTTACTTCAATGCGGCACTCCGTCTGCAATAAAAGCTGGCCGTTTCTCAAATGTACTACTTTTTCTCAATTTACGTAATATCGCTTTCATGTTCTTTACTCCGTTAAAATACGCATAAACGGCTTGATTTTATTGCCCTATTGGCAACAGTATTTTATCAAATTACTTATAGAATATTCTTCAAATCTTGTCTTCCAACAATTGCCATTATTTCAACTACATCTTCATGAATTTTGTAGTAAATACTATCAGAACCACATACATAACGGCGATATCCTTTTTTTAAATAATCAACTGATTCAAATGAAAACGGTTGTTGGGCAATGATATCAAAGTACTCAAAAAACGTATAAAAGTATTTATCAGCTTGAGTCATCCCAAATTTTCTAACTCCATAATGATGAATACGTATCAAGTCTTCTTTGGCTTCGACGCTTAATTTATATTTGGCCATCAAGTAAAGACTTTGATTGTTTTAAAATTTCTTCTTTACTATCACTGGTAAATCCACTATCTTCAGACCTCTCTAATTTAGCTTTAATCCAGTCTATCTCTACTTGCTGTTTTCTTGCTTGCCTGATTAAATCATTAACAAGTTCGCTTTTACTAGAGTATTCTCTATTATTCACTTGTCTTTTTAACCACTCATCGTTTGGTTTTGTAAATGATATACTCTGTCTTACCATAATTATTTTTTGATGTAAAAATACACCAAATGCGAATCATATGCAAGGTTTTTTTAATATTGTTGCCAATCGAGTAGAGCAAGATACGAAAATAATTCGTATCTCCACCCTCTCACACCACCGTACGTCCGCCGCGGCGGATACGTCGGTTCGTTAAACATGGCCAAACCAATGTTTGACTGCCCTTCTTTAAAGGAATGCCACAAAGTACTGGGATACTACCGTCAATGCACTTTGTGAACGGCGAAGCCCTCACCGAAGGTAATTACAGTATAATTCCAAGCGTTTAACGTTCAGTCCTTCGCTAGCTTGTGAGCCTTCTGCAAATCTTGTTGCAGCTCTTTGCAGGTAGCTAATATGACCTCTGCTGAGTTACTCCCTTCGGTCGTGAGCTCCACTATGTTCCTGTTCTCATCTTAACCAACTCGTGGTTGATGAGACCTCCCCGGGTAAGGTACATTAACTTTCATCCTATCGCTGCCGCATTTATGTAGCCTGCTCCTTGGTAAATTGTTGGACTTCGGTGTGACGTGCCATCTTATCCCTCACAGACACCCGCCTCAATATGCGGTTCTTGTTCATCAGTACAGAATTTTACAGTCTGGCTTCCTTCATGCAGCACCTCACAATGCTACACTTGCCACTTGCCAGCAGTTCAGTTTGCCTCTGCCTGCTCGGGACTTGCACCCTATAGTTAATGCCCATGCCGGGCGCACACGTTTAGTATATGCAAAGTAGGCGATTACGGGCTTCAAACCTATCAAACCGTTACAATTTTGAAGCGGGCTACAACAGTTGGATTTACTACAATTACGCCTATTTTGTATATACATTGTAGCTAGTGCATTATCCATTCTTCTGTCAATTCGTAATTTGTACTTCGACCGCCTGAATATTCTTGTTTTAAAATTCCTTTTTCAATCAAATCTTTTATGTCTCTAAGTGCTGTATCTGCTGAACATTTGGTAATCTTAGCCCATTTAGAAGATTTAAGTTTTCCTTCAAATCCGTCGAATAATTTGTTTAAAATTAATCTTTGTCTGCTATTTAAAGTTGTTTCTTTATGCTTATCCCAAAAGTCTGCTTTTATAAGGACTCGTTTTAATGTTTCTTCGGTATTTTCCAATGCTCTATGTAAGCAATTTAAAAACCAGTCTAACCAATCTGTTATATCTCCTGAGCTATGTTGAACTTGTTGTAATATCTCATAATATTTGTTTTTCTCAGTTAGAATTTGGTTTGACAAGCTATAGAATCGTTGAGGACTTTCCTCCGAACGAGCAAGTAACAGGTCTGAAATAGCTCTTGCAATTCGCCCATTTCCATCATCAAAAGGATGTATAATGATAAACCAAAAATGCGCAATTGCAGCTTTTAAAACTCCATCAATGTCTGTTCTGGTATTAAACCAATCTAAAAATACATTCATTTCCTTTTTAACTACTTTAGCTGAAGGAGCCTGAAAATGTATTTTTTCTTTTCCCATTGGCCCTGACACTACTTGCATTTCACTATTCCGATAACAGCCTGTGTCAATTCTCTGCATTCCACTCCAACCGGTAGGAAAAAGTGATGCATGCCAACCAAAAATCCGTTCATGGTCAAGTGTCTTATCATATCTTTGTGTTGCGTCAAGCATCATTTCTACAACACCTTCAACATTTCTATCAGTGTGGACAATACCTGCATATTCCAATCCAAGTCTTCTGGCTATGGATGAACGCACTTGTTCTTGATTTAAAAATTCTCCTTCTATCTCCGAAGATTTTAAAACATCAAGCGTTAAAGTCGATAAAATTGTTTCTTCTTTTATCGAAAATCCTAGTGCACTCATTTGTCCGAAAATCTTTCCTTGTAGATGTCGGACTTTCCCTAATTTCACAATAATTTTCTTGTCATTCCACGTGAATTCTGGCCATTTGTCGTATTCATAGATAAATTTTGCCATGAACTTTTATCTTTTTGCGGTAAATATACAGATTATTCTCCGCATATTTAATGGAAATAGTATTATTTTTCTCCGCCCGACTCTTTTTTCTTGGCATTAGCTACAAACGTTAGCCTTAAAAGCTGGCCGTTTCTCAAATGTACTACTTTTTCCTGGTTTACGTAATGTTGCTCTCATGTTCTGGTCACTGAGCGCAGTCGAAGTGCTCTTCGTTAAGAAACGCTGAAACGGCTTGATTTTATTGTCCTGTTGTAGCTCGTGAATTATTCAGTTCTTTTTATATCATTGTATAACTGAATTATTTCTCTAATATGATTTTCATTATAAATATCATTTTGAACTTTAGTAAATAATGCTGGATAATCACATATAAAATCATTTATAAACTCTTTAAATTCTTTCGGGTTATTAGGAACAGGTCCTGAGAGCATTTCTTGCAAACTATCATTTACTTCAATATAAAAGTATGTTCTAGTTCTTGTCCACGCACCAAAATTTAAAGATTGATTAAACTTTACAAAATATAAATTTAACGCTCCTTTTTCCAACCTTTCAATGAAAAGAGGCGGATAATTTGAAAACTTCTTAGTAAAATAATCCCGATTATTGCTGCTATAGCCTAAAACTTTATCTGCTCTGTATTTAGTCTTTTTACTATTCTCATCTTTTCGGTAAAAAACCTCGATTGTTGCGAGACCTTCAGTATACGCTATGGTTTTAATTTCACCTATAAGTGTGTCATTGGTTAAAGTATAAATTTTACCTTGACGCCAAAATTTTTCATTATTATTAAAAGAAACATCTCTAGAATTAAGATCTTCGTTTAGATTAATCAATTTATTCATCTTAACATCAAGTGTATCTATTTCTATGACTTTTCTATTATCCCTATTTTCAACTTGGTTTTGTGCCTTTGAATTTGCAATAAAGAAGGCTAGTAACACTAAAAAAATTGTTTTTTTCATCTGTTAATAATTTATTTTTAATGGTCAGATGGAACATCCACGAAGCTTTTACCTGAGCGGATGATTGTCGTTTATAA
>JAFGOZ010000341.1 GCA_016926235.1 Bacteroidales bacterium
TGGGGAAATATCATATAAACTTGCGCGGATTGTTACCGATGTTGATTTGAAAGCTGATTTGGAAAAATCAAAAGTATGGCAAGTTGACAATCAGAAAGTTCTGGATTTATTTACGGAATTTGGTTTCAGAACATTAAAAACCAGGGTTAAGGATGTGGGTAAAAGCATTGTTTCCGAAAATCAAGGTAGTTTATTTTAAATTCTTGCTAGGATTATAACTAGTCTGATGATTCGAATCATCAGTACAGTATGATATTAGCTGTTTGATAGTATCTCTGATGAAATAGAATTATGGGGAAAAAACCTGATGATTTTGAAGATGTTGTGAAGTTTATAGCTTCTAAACTGCAAGGCAAGCAATATGCTATTCGCGGAACTGCAAGCTTAGTTTTGCAAGGATTTGATTTTAACGTGCAGGATATAGATGTTTTGACTGACAAAGAAACTGCTCTTTTTTGCAATGATGCCTTAAAGGAAATATTGTCTGAAAAGGTTAAGTATAGTGAAACGGATAAATATAAGTCTTATTATGGAAAATTTAGCATCAATAACATCTTGATTGAAGTTTGTGGTGATTGGCAAATAAAAGATACTAATGGAAAATGGAGTGAGCCTTTTGATGCATCTGACGATGAAGTTACGGAGGTAACAGTTGGTAGCCAAAAGGTTAAAGTTACAAGCGTGGAAACAGAACTTAAAACATATATATTAACCGGAAGGTGGAATGTTTATCATAAGTTAAGAAGGCTATTGGATTCTAAGAATCAAGATGGTTTGTTTTAGATCCATATAATAACTATATTTGTACTGATGATTCGAATCATTGGTACAGTACATATCAATTATTGCCAATATAGTAAGCGGTGCAATATTATGGGTAAGGGTAAAATTAAGTTGTTTAAGTAATTTTATAGCATATGTCACACGAAAGAATAAATCATACTGGCGTTAGATTAGATCTGACTAGAAATTGGTTTGGGACTTCAGGTACTAGGGATGTTTTTCCACCAGATGAGGATAATTGGGATCCTGCGATTGAAAGAAAAATAGATCTTTATAAACTTACTCCAATATTAAATAGAATTAGGAATGCGAAGTTAGATGCGACAATGATATTCATGGTTTTTCGTGGGGATCATTTTGCGAGTGACCCTGGTGTTGCAGAGGTGAGACAAAGGGTACTTTCTCGTCTGAGAGAATTAAGGGATTTGCAAAATTCGGGTGAACTTGAGCGGTTATGGGTTGTGCGTGAAGATGTAATGGGGGTTGTGGCTAATGATCTGGAAAGTCAATGTAGTGTTTCAGGTTACGACACAGCATATCCTGTACCAGCATTATTAGAGGGTGTGTTTGGAATTGATGATGTGGATTATAGTCCCGTTTCTTATGGTGAATTGTCTAGAATGTTTGTGGATGAAGGTTTTTGTAGACGGGTAATATTTTTGCCGAGAGTTCGATCTCGAAAATGGTGTTTGGATGGCGATGTCGGGCACCTCTTATTTGAACACTTATTACCTGACGAAGAAGGTCTTCAATTTCTGCAAAAGTTTGGACTAGAGGGTGGTTTGCTATCGGGAGAGGGTGGTAGGGTAATGTTTCGCACAGATCATCTTGGATTTACTCAAATGTACCCAGAGGGGGTTGAGGATGTTGACCGAACAATATTTTCTCTTCCAGAAATTTCTGATGAAGAAATAATTGCAGCGGGCATTCCAATAATGAGATAACGTATATGAAAGTTGCAATAGTTCATGATTATATAAAAGAATATGGTGGTGCCGAGAGGGTATTGGAGGAGTTACATAATATGTACCCCGATTCAGATGTCTATACTCTTGTATATCTGCCGAAATTTTTAGGACCACACAGAGAGCGGTTCGAAAATTGGAAGATAAAAACTTCTTTCCTTCAATGGATTCCTTTTAAAGGAAAGTTGATTAGTTTATTTAGATTGATAGACCCACTAGTTTTTAAAATGTTTGATCTTACAAAACATGACCTTATTATTGTCTCGGCCGCGGGGACGTATTCTGGGGTTAATTCATTTAAAAAGAGTAAAAAGTCCCTACATATCTGTTACTGTCATACTCCGCCTCGTTACTTATATGGTTACGCTACAGCCAATAAGTGGACAACAAATTCTCTTAGGGAATTTTTACTTTTCTTGGGGCAAATTCCTATGCATTTTATTAGACTTTACGATTTTATTGATGCACAAAAACCTGACTATTTTCTTGCTAATTCCAAAGAAATTGCCTCACGAATTGAAAAGTTTTACAGGAGAAAAGCAAAAGTAATTCACCCGCCGATTGATATTCCTAATATAAAAAAACCTGTTCAAATGAGTAAAAGAAAGTTCTATTTATCCGGCGGAAGGCTGGCGCGTGCAAAAAGATTTGATTTGGCAGTTTCTGCCTGTACAAAGTTAAATTTACCTTTAAAAGTTTTTGGAAGGGAATTTGCAGGATATGGTAATGAGCTTAAGGAAATTGCGGGACCAACTGTAGAATTTTTAGGTGAGGTTAGTCAAAAGAAAAAGTGGGAACTTATCAAAAATGCAAAGGCTTATATATCACCGTCATTGCAGGAAGATTTCGGAATGCTTAATTTGGAAGTAAATGCTGGAGGAACACCTGTTATTGCTTATAAATCGGGTGGAGTTTTGGAGACTGTAATAGACCCTTTAGCAAGGGCTTCGACTGAGTTCAGCCGAACGTCCTCAGAACAGGTGGCAACTGGAATATTGTTTGATGAACCAAATGTTGATTCGGTTATTAAAGCTATAAAAAGATTTGAGAAAGTAAACTTTAAGCCACAAGTATTAATAAATCATGCAAGAAGATTTTCGAAGGAGAGGTTTGAGAAGGAAATGAGAAAATATGTATCAAGTATCATGAATTAGGTATCAAGTATGAATATTCATAGTGAGAATACTTAATACAAAATACTAAATTATGCCGGAATTACCCGAAGTAGAGTCAATCAAATTACAGTTACAGAAGTTTTTAGTTGGACACACAATTAAAGACGTTGTTATCAATTATTCAAAAACACTTCATGAAAGCGATAGAAAAAAAGTAATAAGCAATAAAACAACGGGTGTTCGACGGTTTGGGAAAGTGTTAGTTATCGATTTATCAAATAATTTTAGTCTTGTTGTTCATGTCAAAATGACGGGGCAATTTATTTATCAGGGACCGAATTTAAA
>JAFGOZ010000342.1 GCA_016926235.1 Bacteroidales bacterium
CTCACTCTTAATCTTGAACTTACCGAAATAGTTGAATACACTCTTAATATATATTATACATTCAAAGAAATAGCCTCGCATAAAAATATTGATTACAAATTTTCGGTAAGCCCTGATAAATGGGAGCTTTATATCGACCATAACAAGATTGAAAAAATTATTTATAATCTGTTATCTAATGCTTTCAAATTCACACCCGACAATGGAAGTATTGAGTTAAGAGTAGAAAAAAATATTAACAATGATTCCTGCGTTATTTCAGTAAAAGACAGTGGAATCGGCATTCCAAAAGAAAAACAAAACATGCTTTTCAATAGGTTTATGCAGGTTAATTTCTCTGCCGAAGGAACGGGAGTTGGACTTTCATTAGTAAAAGAATTTACTGAAGCTCATAAAGGTAAAGTCTGGTATGAAGAAAATCCTGAAGGAGGATCTATTTTTAGGGTTGAATTACCAGTATCCACATTCGTGTACAAAGATGTGAATTATGTCAATACTCAATCGGACCATATGATTCATGATTCTGAGCATGAAACAGAACTTGAAGAAAAAGAAACCCTAAGGCATCCATCGCCTCATGAATGGCGAATTCTTATTATTGATGACAACAAAGACATACGTGATTTCTTATCCGAGGAATTGGGCAAACATTTTGTTACTCAAACAGCCGAAAACGGTATGACTGGTCTTGAAATGGCTGTTAACAATAATCCGGATTTAGTAATTTGTGATGTAAAAATGCCAAAAATGGATGGCATTGAGGTAACTAACCGATTGAAAAATGACTTTCAAACTAGTCATATACCTATAATTCTGCTAACAGCCCTATCATCGGATGCCTTTAAGTTAAAAGGTAGCGAATGCGGAGCTGATGCATATATTATGAAGCCTTTTAGCTTAAAATATTTACTTTCACGAGTATATAAACTTATTGAGCAACGTGAAAAACTTAAAAGACGTTTTTCAATTGATATTGATATTAAAGAGAATCTTTTAAGCAATACAGATAAGGATAAAGAATTTTATATCCTTATTAATAAAATTCTGGACGAAAACATCAATAAGCCTGCATTCTCTATTGAGGATTTTACGGAATTATCGGGACAAAAACGTACTATATTCTATAAAAAGATAAAAGGCCTGACCGGGTACTCCCCTAACGAGCTTGTAAAAATTAAACGAATGAAAAGAGCCGCTGAATTGCTCCTGGAAGGAAAACATACAGTTGCCGAAGTTTCATGGCAGGTTGGCATCGAAGATCCCTTCTATTTCAGCAAATGCTTTAAGGTTCAGTTTGGCTGCTCTCCATCCAAATATTGTATTACTTCAAATAATGAATTAGCAACCGAACAAAATGAAAAAACAATTTGATTAACACATGATTTACCATTCTGTTTTATTCAGGACATTACATATATAACTGATTCGCAATATTTTTGTATAGTCTGTTGCCTTTTAGTACAATGTAATTGGCCTCTGATTCATTGAATATTAAATTCTTCGCTATGCTGCCAATGACAGATTTATGATCTTTACCTGTCATGTTCACATTTTGCCCAATTTATTGGGTGGTGACTCAGAATGACACACCCGCCTTCGCCTATTTCCTTCCCTATATCAATTGGGTTGTCATCCCGACAAAGTGAGTGAACTAGAGCTATGGTTTTATTCTTACGATAAATCTAACTCGTTACTAAATGGTTAGATCCTTCGCTACGCCATTAAAGACAGGTATTCGATTCATTGATAATTAAATCCTTCGCTACTCTGACTTTAACAGACTTCTGATTCATTGTTTACCGGAGTCAAATACTTAATTACCTAAAGTCGAACATCAGTCTCATCCGGATGCCTTCGTCACCTTTTTTAATGCGGATGTTTCCTGGTTGGCTTTGAGGTCCGTGCTGACTAACGGGCTTAAAACTACGAATAGCCGGGATATCAAATAGGAAAGAGATATCACCCTCGGGAAAATCAGGCATGGTGTTTTTCCCATCCTGCCGTCCTTCGGGTTCCTGAGGAGTAAAAACCCTGAAATACAAGCCATCACTCTCAGAATAAACGGTAAATGGGGTTGTTTTTGATTCCAATGTTGCCCAGTATAAATTGGCATGATAACCCTTAAACTCGGGATAAGTCAAGCCATTAAGACTTTCTCCTGTGATGGTGTTGTTATAATCCTTGTGCCAGATGCCATAATTGGTTCCTTTAACCCGGTTTTTCCATACTCTGTATGGACCGCGGCCCATCCAACGCATTCCTGTTACATTCTCTTCAGGGAATGAAAAGGTGATTCCAAAATTCAATATTTCATCATCAGTAAAGGCATCATCAAATCCACCTCCACCAGAGGCACGGTTAAGCATTACGGCGTCCATCGATAATAAACCTGCCGGGTTCATACTCCATACAATAGAATCAATCCCACCCAGGTATTTAGCTACAAAAAGGGCATCATCACCATCCATTAATGCTGAAAACTCTTTAAATCTTATTTTCATTCCTAACGCAACAGGACCGTTATTGAAAGGAATCTCAACCGAATTATTTACTACATTGGAAATAACACCAGTAGTTTTATTAAATGCCACACTAACTCCTGAAGCACTTAGTACGACCATCTCACCCTGATCATTAACAGAAGCTTTTCCATTCACTAACAACCCATTAGTCTGTTTTTTTAGATAATCGTTAGCATAATTAACAGTCCAGCTCCAGGTACAAACGGAATGTCCTAGTTTATCAAAAGCTTCAAGCTCCAGTACATCTCCTGAGAAGAAATTATCGGGTAAAACCATGCGGGCTTTACCGGTCTCGTCGGGATCCAAAGCCGGAAGTTTCACTGTACCTGTTGCAATCTGCCTTTTTACGCCATCTATGAGAGGCGAAGGCGTTTCATACAAGCGGTACTCCATCCTACATTGTTCAAGATTAGTGTACAGATATTTATTCGAAACCATAAACTCACCCTTGAAAGAGGGCGTTATATATAGTTTCTTAATCTGAATAGGAGCCCAAACCTCTCGTACAGTATAGACACTTCCCTCTTTTTCGCGATATGGACCCACAATACCGTCAGGTGCATTGAATTTTTCGGAGTCAAGAACACCACCCTTATCACTGCGACGAACAGCATCATCGCCAAAAGCCCACATAAATCCTCCGGCAAAAAGAGGATGTGAAATATAATTGTTCCAGAAATCTTCCAATCCGGCACCATGACCCTGATCATACATTCCATGCATAAACTCGGTAGGCATAAAAACCTTATATCCATTTGTAAACCTGGCAACCCCGGTAAGAAAAGCAGGATAATGATGAGTGTCAAGATCATTGAAATCGGCCCAGGCATGAATCACATGACGATTCTGGGGATCAAATTCAGCAAAAAGATTATCAAGCTCATAATTCCATCCTCCTTCATTTCCATTACTCCATATTATGATACTCGGATGGTTTACATCACGCGTTACCATCTCTTTCAGAAGACTTTTACCAACTTTAGTATCGTACTCATTTTGCCATCCGGCAAGCTCATCAACAACAAACAATCCTATTGAATCGCACATTTCCAGAAAATGACTGTCGGGCGGATAATGAAACCGTACTGCATTCATATTCATCTCTTTCATTAATAAGACATCCTGACGACTTATTTCCCGATTGGTAGTACGACCACCATCGGGATAAAAGGAATGGCGGTTAACACCTTTCAAAACAACTTTTGTTCCATTAACATAAATTCCATCTCTGGGACGAAAATCAACTGTTCGAAATCCAATGCGGTTTTGCCAAACATGTACCACCTCTTTCCGTGTATTTACGAGCTCAAGTTTCAAGGTGTAAAGTTGCGGATTCTCAGGATTCCAGGAAATAACATCATCCCACTTCACTGATATATGTTGTTTTTCCAGCCCATCTTTTAAACTGATTAACTGACTGTTAAATTTTCCGTTACCAGTAAGTGGTTCAATTGATGCTAAAACGGAAAAACCCTTTCCCAATTTTGAGAATTCAAGATGAGCATCCAAAGTGCCATCAGCTTTGGCATCAATAGCAACATGAGAAATGGCTGTTTTAGGCAAGACTTCAAGATATACCGGACGATAAATGCCACCAAACAACCACCAGTCGGCCATACGTTCCGCTGCATTTACCGATTTATTGTCAGAATGTTTAGCCACATTTACTTCAAGTTTATTTTCATTACCAAACCGTATTTTATCGGTAATATCAAATGTAAAACGGTAAAACCCTCCCTGATGCTTCTCCCCTGCTGGTTTTCCATTTATTAAAACCTCTGTATCGGTCATAACACCTTCAAAAACAATGGATACTTGTTTTCCTTTCCAGTCGGCTGGAACAGAAAATGTGTGCCGATAAGAACCGGTTTCTTTCGACGGTTGTATCCCTTTATCTTTGTACCAGCGCCCATAGGTGTATTCGCCAAATCCCTGAAGCTCCCATTGCGACGGCACTTCTATTTTACTCCATTTCTTGCTGTTCATACCATCTGAACAATAAAAGTCCCAGGTAATGGTATTCCCAAGTCCGGTTCCGGACAAATAAAGTCTCTCAGTATTTTGGGCTCTCGTTAAGAAGAAGAAACCCATTAATAGGCTTAAGGATAATAAACGTTTTAACATATTGATATTATTTTAAGTCAGATTTTTTAAGATGGCTTTGGTATTACAATAATTTTTCATAATTAATTGTTAAACATCTCAATACCAATAGAGTCGTAAATATGATTATTTATAACTATTCAGAAACTTGAAAAGTTATAACAGACTTAATAATTACAAGAAGCAATTTTACCGCAAAGGGCGCAAAGGAAACCGCAAATAACGCAAAGGTTTAATTATTAATCATTTGCTTCTTTTGCGTTTAAGATTTTTATCAAGAATATCATCATTATAACCCTCCTGAATGGTAACGATTCTTTTCATTATTATTTATTAGTACATCTCCTTTTATTATTTATTCATAACAGGGATTAACTTAACCGTTCCATTCAAACCGGCTGGCATGGTGTTCCAATGACCATAGCCTGTTTCTTTGTAATTTAAATCAACAATATTAATTTCCTTAAAAATCCGCCACGCAACACCCTGTCTGTCCAATTCGGCTATACGGTTAGCCGGTAACGATGTAACTTCAATTTCGATTGTATTTCGTCCTGTTTTAAGATATTTTCCTACAAAAGCACGATAGGGCACTGACCAAAGCGTAATAGCATCGCTACCATTTATTTTAACCCTGGCTGTTTCGCGCACGTCACCTAAATCGAGAATCCAATCATCGGCGCCTTGTTTATCAAAGCTGAATATTTTACGGTAAATACCTGTTCCCATGTTTACCCTTGCCTCAGGAAAATCCAAATCGGTCCACGGTACAAGCTTTTTAAGTATAAAATTGTAAGCTATTGAAGGAGTACTCTCAGCGAAATCAAAAATCCAATTGTCGTCTAATGCGAACGGGTTAGCTATTTCATTGTAATACTGCCATTCGCTATGTTCAACAACTTCTTTATCAAAGGTTTTCAAGATAACCGACTCACCCGATTTAAGTTGCAGTTTCACCTGAGTTTTTCCATCCAATTGTCTAATATTTGCTTTGCCTTTATCTCCTGTAATGGGATTAAACAACATCGCCGACCTGGCATTTACACCCAATGGGATCCATTCGTCGGTATCCGATTCTTTTAGGGCTGAGATGAAATAATGATGCCCGTCAGCGTTTTTCCTTCGTATGGATTGCAATTGGTATTCACTCTTCATCTGTTCAGGTAATACGCCGGTCGATTTTAA
>JAFGOZ010000343.1 GCA_016926235.1 Bacteroidales bacterium
ACTTTACAGCGTCATAAGACTAAAAAGACCCCTTGCTTTACCTCCTCTCCATATTGTTCTCATGGCCTTACAGCATCCTTTTATCGCCTATTTTTTTAATAAATTTTGGACACCGTTGTTTTCATGTTGAAGACTTTACCACTAAATTTCACCTGAATCACATTCTGCAGTAATATTCAAACAATCCAGGAGATCCTGTTGAGTTACCTTTAATTCAGATGAAGGCCTTAAAACATCATGTGCAAGATCTTCCTTTGAACGCAGTAACTGATCCAGCCTTTCTTCCACAGTCACAAATCTTTCATCTTTTATGTATGGATAATAAATGTTAACAGGTTTTTTTTGACCGATTCTATGAACTCGATCCGTGGCCTGTGATTCTTTTGCAGGATTCCATGGGCGCGTATAGTGGATTACATGATTAGCAGAAGTGATATTTAAACCAACACCCGCAACCTGATGTCCCAGAATGATTACATTAAAGCCTTCTTTATCTGAAAAGATATCTATTATTAATTGCCTGTTATCGTTTATATCGCCATTTATGATATCAGGCAAAAGACCAAAGTTTTCTGATATAGCTCTTCGCAGTATCCTCTGAATTATTTTAAAATCTGTAAAAATTATTACTTTTTCAGATTTGTTTTTTATCTCTCTTATAATGTTTATTGTTTCATCAAGCTTTGGGCATGATACTTTAAGGGTATCTCCAGATATATGGGCAGAATCTAATGCCATTGGATGGGCACACAACCTGATCAACTTTCCTATAGCTGCAAGTGCCGCACCTTTACCACCAGATTTTCCATCTTTTGCTATTTGTAGATATCTATCAAACTGCACATCCCCAAAATTGACTTCTTTAAAAAAGATATTTTTCTGAGGTAGGTCTTTCATGTACTCTGATTTTAATCGCCTTAGATAGAACCCTTTTATTTTATTTAAAAGTTCTGCAACTTTAGTTTCTCTGTTCTCTTCTTCTCCCTCAACAATAGGATGCTCGTATTCTTTTCTGAACTCTGACCAACTACCCAGCAGCCCTGGTTGAACAAAATCCATAATACACCAAAACTCAATAAGACCATTTTCTACCGGAGTACCAGTCAAGGCAGCCCTATGTTTTGATTTCATCGCCTTGAGGGCACTGGTTCTTTGAGCTGTTGGATTTTTTGTATATTGTGCTTCATCGCAAATAACCATTGTCCATTCAATAGTTCCCAGTTTAGCCTGATCACGACGAAGAGTATCATATGTCGTTAACACAACATCAATTGAATTGAAAAAATCTGGATTAAAAATTCTTGAATTACCATCATAGGAATATACACTTAATTCACTCTGAGAGAATAATTTAGCTTCTCTTTTCCAGTTATCCATTAAAGTTTTAGGTACAACTAAAAGATGTGGACCATCTACTCCATTATGTTTTAAGAACAATAAATGAGCGATAGCCTGAACAGTCTTTCCCAATCCCATTTCATCCGCTAAGAGCCCACCAATACGATGGTTGGAAAGCCTCCCGAGCCAACGAAAACCAGCCAACTGGTATGGAAAAAGTTCGCCACAAAAAGTAGGGGGAATTTCTATATCCGGAAGATCAGACGGAAGCTGATCATCATCTATTATTGTTGATTTATCTATAAATTCCAGAAGCTCAAGATTCTCATAAATTTCGAGCATACTGCCTGCAGGAATAGCAATACTCCCATCTTCGTTTTCATCAAAAGAATTGATGACATTTTCAAATTTTGATGCTTCATCCGTATCGATTCGTATCCACGCACCTTCATACTGAATATATTCTTCTCCCTGCTCCCTTGCTCGCTTAGCAAGTTCCTGATATGTTTCTTTTGAAAGTCCTTTTATACCACTTTCTTCATCATAATTACCATTTGAGCCTTCATGAGGAGACCAATCTTCAAGCTCAATACCCGGTATACCTTCGAACCATCCTCCGCTTGATTTATTCACATGTAAATATGGGCGTGAATTATATACTCTTGTTTTTATTCCTTTCACCCGGTCACTGAATAGACTGAGATCAAATCCTTCAGGAATAATTTGCTCTGGATTTGTTAATAGTCTGGGAACATTAGCGCCCTTTATTTTTCCTCTGGGAGGTAATTTTGAAATATTATCCCTAATTTCTTCGTCAATAATAAGACGTTTTCTTTTTGTTGGAGTGACAGCTTTAGTTAATACTTTTGGAGGTGAATCTGTAATTAAAGCTTCCCCTGATTCCACTCCATAGTCCTCAATACCATCTATTATTGGGATAAGCGTTATCTCATCGTTTGATTCTTCTCGTAAATCAATAGATACATTATCTTTGAAATCATAGTCTTCATTCTCAATATATCCATCGACTTTGGCATTGGCCTCAGCTGCTGACTTTTTAATTTTGGCAAGGTAGGCCATTCTTTCTTCAAGGATATCCCGGTCAATTCCTTCGCCCCTTGCATCATCAAATAATGTTTTCTGCTCTTCAGTCAAAGGAACGATATTATCTTCAGAGATATAAAATACGTATCCATATCTTTGAGTATCACCATCTCTTAATGTTCCGAATTCAGGATGAGATGCTTCTACAGTTATTTGAAAGGATTTATCACCTACATGAGAATGAGAACAGACCTCAACTTCTAAGCTACCAGGTAAAGGCAACTCAAGAGATTCAAATACTGATCTATCATCTTCATGGTCATATGCCTCATATATTTCATAAGACACTATCCATGAATTATTATTCTGCTCTTTAAGATGCCCGTCGCTCCAGATCCTTTCAAGTTCAACCCATTTTTCACCATCTGCAAGGAGTATGGCTATATTTTCTGGATTATTATTGTTAAGAGGAAACTTTATTTGAGCATCACCGGTAAATTTAAAGTTTATTCCCTCTGGAGTATTTTTCTTCTGAAGCTCATTTTTATTTTTATTAGAAAATAGTTTCATTTTAACCAATAAGCTTATTAATTTTTGATGCCGTATCAGACTGCCAGCCTTCTCTGTGAATTATTCGTCCATCCCAACCTGGAAACGACCTCTCCCTTATTGTTTTTTCGAGATTCTTAAAGTAGTCAGGTCTATCACTATACTCGGACCTGCTCCAATACGCTGCAAAAGTATTTCGAGGATATATATATGCTGCATTTCCTATTTTTTTAAACTCAATAACACCGATTGTGCCAAAATCTAGAAGAAAACCTTCACCATTCAGTATCATCTTTACACGTTTTACTACATTTTGTGGGACATATTTTTTCCAAAAATCAGCTCTTTCTCCTTCAAAGAAATCTTCTATTCGTTTAGAGATATACCATGTGTTAAACTCTTCCTTTGCCCGCTTATTAACTTTTTTCCAGAAGGGTGTGTCAATATCCAGGCCACTATCAATTGATATTGGGGGGTTATATTTATCAGCAATGAAATTAAGAATTCTTTCATCCCAGTAAATGTTTGTTAAAACATTTAAATAATTTTGACATATAGGTATATGAAACGGAGCGTTCAAAGGCTTTATTAATTCAAAAAGGATACGATCTGCTCTTTCCTTTTTTAAACTCACTGATGTTCCATTTATCAATAAACATCGCCAGGCAGCTTTAAATAGTCCATCGTTTTCTTCCAGGTAGTTTTTTTTAAGATAGCTATCGAAATTATTAGCATTTCCAGAAATTTGATAATCATGGAGGATTCCATCCGGGAATGTTCGGGTAATAAACCAGTGAGGCAATAATGGAGATATATTATTGGCATTTACAAAGGCTCTGAATTGATTTTCCACCATTAATTCACGCAATGTTTTTTCAAGTAAATCATGAGGATAATGTTTCACTATCTTTAACCAACCTTTTAAAATAACATTATCCCTCGGACGTATTTTTAGAACCTCAGCAGCTTTTTTAGGTATTTCTCCTTCTTCATCGATAAGTAAAATCTCAAGACAAGCCATCAATTTCTTGTTATTAAATTCAAAGGCAAGCTTTTCCAGTCCATCATAGGAGGATTCTTTTAGTTTAACCCAAGTTTAACCCCACCATGAGCACAAATGCAGTGATATTGGTGGGTTAGATCAAAGTGGCCAGATTTATGGTCACTACAT
>JAFGOZ010000344.1 GCA_016926235.1 Bacteroidales bacterium
CATGCTATAAAAACAAATTTTTTTCTGAACTTGACCAAATCAAAAATAGCTGCATAAAAAAAGAGGCTGCCTTTTTAGACAGCCCCTAAAAAATTTTCACCTATTTAGGTAAATGTACAAAAATCTAAATTCAAAAGTAACACCTTTTGGTGGAATTCACCTGATACACCAACAAATAATTTCAGCAGGTGTAATGCAATTTATAGATAATGAGCCAGGTAACAGGGTTTCAAATTTTGGTTTTCACTACCGGGATATAATCCTTAGCAGGGTTTACACTGCATTTTGCGGGGGAAATGCAATGCTACAGAAGATGTGAATTATGTAAAAGAAGACACCTTAAAACCGCTTAAAAACATATCCATACCATCGGCAGATACGATATTACGAGGTGATGTGGAATTGTCTGTTCCCTGTGATTATATCAAAAGTGGCCCAGGCATAGAGAACAAGGTAAATATCAATCCAAAGATGAATAAATTCTTAATACGCACGGTCATTAGGTTAAAGCAATTGCGCCCTGATGATAAAGAATTGGTTTATGATTTTGACCATCAGTTTATCCCGGCAGAAAAGCACGATGCAAAATATAGCCACAAAAATAAGAAGGGGTACTTTCCTGCCATAGCCACTATATCAAACATCCTTGTTTATATTGAAGGGAGGAACGGTAACTGTAGCGTGAAAACTGAACAATTGGCTACTCATAAAAGGGCTTTGGCTGCATTGAAAAGTGAAGGTGTCAAACCAAAATATGCGAGGATGGGCAGTGGCTCATATATAAAAGAAGTAACCAGCCAATTTCATAAAGAAGGCATTTTGTTCTTTATCAGGGCAAACAACTCAGAAGTCCTTTTAACCTTAGCAGCTGATGCTGAAAACTGGATGCCCTGTACCATTAATTATCAAGATATGGAAGTTGCCAGTTTTGCATACCAGTTTGGAGGCCACAAGCATAGGATAATTGCCTATCGTGTGCCAAATAAAACAGGCCAGGTATCTGTTTTTAACAGCGATGCCAAAAATTACCTGTTCATAATAACCAATGATTGGGACATATCAGAAGAAGGGGCCATTAAATTTTATAACGAACGGGGCGACAGCGAACGTGTTTTTGATATACAAAACAATGATTTTAACTGGGATTCAATGCCACACAGCTTTTTGGAAGAAAATACCGTATACCTGATAATTATAGCGTTTGCCCATATTCTCTATAAATGGTTATTAGGCATATTTTCAAAGGTAGTAAAAGGGTTAACCGATACATCAAGGCTGAAAAAGTTCATATTCAGGATTGTAAACATTGTGGCCAAAATTACCCAGAGTGGCAGGCAGCAGGTTATTCACCTGGCCATAAAAGACAGGTCATTGCTAAAACTAGCAAATACTTCCTGAAATATCGACTTATTGGTTTGCTGGCTTTCCCACAACAGCCTGTTAAAAGTGGGTAAGGGAAAATCTGCTCAAAAAAGCTAAAAACAATAGTATTTATAATTGCATAAGCAATTTCTTTCGTGTATTTTGCGTAATTCATGGTTAAAAAAAATTATCTGCGGATTTTCGGGAATAAATAATTTATATGTTTGTTTTTTATAAATGACAAAAAAGAGTATTTTTGCATATCTGTCATTTATAAAATCAAATCATGAAGCCATATCTAACCAGGGAAATCTATAAAAAGCAAATTGAGAAGTATATCGGAAAAGAAGTAATCAAAGTGCTTACAGGACAACGAAGAGTTGGAAAGAGTTACTTATTATTTCAAACAATGGATAGTATAAAAGAGCGTTACCCAAATGGAAATATTATTTACATTAATCTGGAACTTGTAGAGTTTGAGTTTTTAACTGAGCACAGTAAGCTTTACGAATATGTGAAATCCAGGTCAAATACTAATGAATTAAATTTTCTGATGATAGATGAGATTCAGGTCATACCCGGTTTCGAGAAAACATTAAGGAGCCTGACTGCAGAAGGGGGCTATGATATATATTGTACAGGAAGTAATGCGCATCTTTTATCTGGCGAGCTGGGCACTTTTTTAGGAGGTAGGTATATAGAAATACCTGTTTATGCATTAAGCTACCCTGAATTTCTATATTTCCATAAACTTAAGAATTCATCGGGTAGTGTTGAGAAATACCTGAAATTTGGAGGACTTCCTTATTTAATTCATTTGGAACTTAATGATGATACTGTATTTGATTACTTGAAAAATATCAACCAGTCTATCCTGTTTCGTGATGTTGTTTCAAGGTTCAAAGTGAGAAATGTTGATTTTTTAGTACGTTTGATAAAATACCTTGCCAATGAAATAGGAAATATTATTTCTGCCAGAAATATTGTAAAATTTCTAAAATCGCAAAAAATATCCATTTCAATAAATGCTGTGCTTAACTATATGAATTATCTTTCCATTGCTATGCTTATTTCAAACGTGAAGAGGTCTGATATACAAGGGAAAAAAATATTTGAAGTAGGTGAAAAATACTATTTTAATGATATAGGGATCAGAAATGCCATTGTTGGTTTCTCTCCTTTTGATATGGGACAAATCCTCGAAAATGTCGTTTTTTTGCACTTGAGAATTATGAGGTATTCGGTATTGATAGGAAAACAAGGCGACAAAGAAGTGGACTTTATTGCTGAAAGAGAGGGTGAGAAAATATACATACAGGTTGCATTACGAATTACTGATAATCAAGCTATGGAAAGGAAATTCGGTAACCTTAAAGCAATTAAAGATAATTATCCCAAATATGTCATTACGCTGGATGATTATTTGGGTGCAAGTCATGAAGGGATAAAGCATATACCTTTGAGACATTTTTTATGTGAATTCAATTAATCCACTATTACTGCCCATTTAACGACTGTTAAAAAAGTGTTTACAAAGCCTTGAATAGATATTTTATTAACTGCCGCATGCTAACTATTTTTGAAAAAAAAGTATATGTCAGAAAAAAAGATCCCTTATCACAATAAGCCCGTTGAATTATCAGTAGAAGCTTGGCAAAGAGGCCTTCGAAAACAATATGCCAGAGAACAAAAATTCACATTTACAAATATTGGAGCCCACCCTGTTTATTCCGATTTCAGTGTTTACAACCCGAAAACCGAAAAAACATATAAAGTAAGCTTACGCGATGGCAAAGAAACCTATAATTTCTGCTCCTGCCCCGACTTTAAAATTAATTCATTGGGTACTTGTAAACATATTGAGTATATGCTGCATTATTTTTCGAAATATAAAAAGTACCAGAAATACCTTCTTAATCCTGTTAATCCGGATCATTCATCGCTAAGTATATTTTACGGGGCGCAAAGAAAAATACGCTTAAGAAAAGCAAGTATGGCCGGGCATTTTGAGAATGAGGAGATGTTCTTTGATGAACATGGCTTCATAAGACAGGGAATGATTGACAATATGGAAGGTTTTATCGAAACCTCAAAAAAAGCGGATGCAGGGTTTACTGTTTATCCTGATGTAATTGAATATATCGAAAATGATAAAAAAAGAAAGCAGGATAGGAGCAAAGCCCGTGAATTGTTTTTAAATGGGCATGAATCGGAAATTTTTAACCACCTGATAAAAGCCCGGTTATTTCCTTACCAAAAAGAAGGGGTAAAAAGGATTGTCGAACAAGGCAGGATTCTCCTGGCCGATGAAATGGGACTGGGAAAAACAATACAGGCCATTGCAGCAACCGTGATTTTTGCCAGGCATTATAATGTAAACAAAGTGCTGATTATTTGCCCTACTTCACTTAAATTTCAATGGAAACGCGAAATTGAAAAATTCTGTAACAGAGATGCAATAGTTGTTGAAGGCCTTATCCATAAAAGAAAGGATTTATAAAAATCCCCGTCATTTTACAAAATAATAAGTTACGGTATTTGCCGCAGCGATTTGAACTTTATAAACGCTTACAACCCTGATTTGATTATTATTGACGAAGCCCAGCGGATAAAAAACTGGAAAACGCAAACGGCACAATCGGTAAAAATAATTAATTCCGAATATACCATTGTATTGACCGGCACCCCGCTTGAAAACAAAATTGACGAACTACATTCCATAGTTGAATATATTGACAGGTACAAGCTTGGCCCGCTTTTTCGTTTTCTTCACAACCATCAGCTACTGGATGAAAATGGTAAACTAAAGGGGTATAAAAACCTCAGGGAAATTAATGCCACGCTGGGAGATATTTTACTAAGGCGCACGAAAAAAGAAATAATAGACCAACTGCCCGGCAGGGTTGACAAAAACTTTTTTATTGAATTAACAAAAGAGCAACAAACGGATCATGATAGTTATTACGATACAGTTTGTAAACTCGTTAACAAATGGATCCGGCAAGGCTTCCTCATAGAAGCTGACCGCGACAGGTTGCTGATATGCCTTAACTGCATGAGAATGGTATGCGACTCGACCTATATTTTAAACCAAAACACCAACCATGGCAACAAAATTGCTGAACTCAGGGAATTACTTGACGAGTTGCTTCAAAACGATGAAAACAAGATTGTGATTTTCAGCCAGTGGAAAAAGATGTTTGAGCTGGTTATAAAGGAACTGGAAAAACTATATATCCCGTATTTTTACCTAAATGGTGATATTTCTGCCATACAAAGAAAGCAGATCATAGATGCTTTCCAGGATAACCCCGAAATAAAAATATTCCTGTCAACCGACGCGGGCGGGGTAGGTGTAAACCTCCAAAGCGCCAACGTGTTAATAAACCTCGACCTTCCCTGGAACCCGGCAGTGCTTGAACAACGTATAGGACGTATTTACCGCCTGGGACAGAATAAGCATGTACAGGTATTTAATTTTATTGCCCGCTTATCTATTGAACACCGGATATTTTACCTGCTCGATTTTAAAAAGTCGGTATTCAAAGGGGTAATTGAAGAAGAAGGACAGGATAGCGTAATGCTTGAAAGCTTCCTTGAATCAATTAAAACGCTTACCGAGGTAAATTTTGATAAGAAGGATGAAAGTGATGGATATATATCAGGAAATTCAGCAATAAAAAGCCCTGATTTTCTGGCTGATGAACACAACAAAACAGTATTGGAAAAATATGGCATTGAAAAAAATGAAACGAAAGATGAAAAAAATCAAACTAAGTATGTTGTAAAAGACAAGGATGCTAAGAGCAGAAGGGGCGTGTTATCAAGGATAAAAAAAAGGGTACAAAATTTCTTTAAAAAGTTTAAAAAATAATTTATTGAAAATAACCAATCCAATCTATATCGTTGCTGATTGCAGGGAGGCAACTTCAGGATTGCCCCGAATTTTAGAAAGCCATGGTATACATCTAACACTTGGCCAGTTAAAAACAGGGGACTATATTATCAATGATGAGATAATAATAGAAAGAAAATCGCGGGACGATTTTGTTTTATCAATAATACAGGGCAGGTTGTTTGCACAATGTGCAAAAATGAAAAAGTCTTGTAAACATTTGGCCCTGTTGATCGAAGGCAATCCTTACCATACCAAACATGAAATTAACCGGCAGGCAATAAAGGGTGCATTGGTATCAGTATCGTTATGCTGGCAGATACCCATTATTTATTCTACAGACATAAAAGATTCTGCCAAAATGCTGATAATGGCGGCAAACCAACTGTTAAAAGAAAATTATGCCTATTTCAACAAGACAAAAAACTCAAAAAACCAATCTAAACAGGCTGTATATTTTCTCTAGGGATTACCCTCCGTTGGCCCTGTTCTTGCAAAAGCACTATTTGAAAGATTTGGCTCAGTTGAGAATGTCATACTGGCAGATGAAGAAGAATTAATGGCAATTGAAGGATTAGGGAAAATGAAAGCCCAAAGAATCAGGAATTTTTTACGTAATTCCATTGGGAATAAGAAATGAAATTATTTATAAATATAGGAAATGAAACACTTTTTTTTGCTCATAGACTACTTTTGCCCCTTTTACCGCTAAATTTAGGAATGAGTAATTTACATTGCTTTCGGTATAGAAAGCATTCGGCATTTTAAATATCTTTTATTTTTAACTATTCAACTCAATACAATTCTCCCTCAATCCCAAAACTATTTCAATAACTTTTTATACATTTGCATTCCTATAAATTAATATATTAATTTAAAATCAAATATAGATATGCAAACTATTGACAGCTATAGCTTTAAGGGCAAAAAGGCAATCGTTCGGGTTGACTTTAACGTGCCTTTAAACAAGGAAACTTTTGAAGTAACAGACAATACCCGTATCAGGGGTGCAGCTCCTACCATTAAGAAAATTATTGGTGATGGCGGTTGTGCCATCCTCATGTCGCACCTAGGAAGACCAGACGGAAAGGTACAGGATAAATACTCCCTGAAACATGCCATATCAGCTATTGAAAAAGTACTGGGTGTACCTGTTAAGTTCGCAGGTGACTGCATGGGTGAAAATGCAAAAAGCATGGCTGCTTCATTGAAGGCTGGAGAGGTAATGCTACTTGAAAACCTTCGTTTTTATGAAGAAGAAGAAGGAAAACCATACAGCCTGAAAGAAGGCGCGACTGAAGAAGAAACCAAGGCTGCCAAAGCAAAAGTTAAAGAAAGTCAGAAGGAATTTACAAAAAAATTAGCCGGCTATGCTGACTGCTATGTAAACGATGCATTCGGTACGGCTCACAGGGCTCATGCTTCAACTGCTTTGATAGCTGCACATTTTCCTGGAAACAGCATGTTCGGTTACCTGATTGAGAGCGAGCTGAAAGCTATGGATAAAGTCTTAAAAGCTGCTGATAAGCCTTTCACTGCTATTATGGGTGGCGCAAAAGTAAGCGACAAAATTATGCTTATTGAAAACCTGCTTGAGCGTGTTGACAACCTTATTATTGGTGGTGGTATGACATATACCTTCATTAAAGCTCAGGGTGGAAAAATTGGTAACTCACTTTGCGAAGAAGATAAACTGGATCTTGCTTTAAGTATTTTAGAAAAAGCGAAATCAAAAGGAGTAAGTGTTTATATTCCAACAGATGCAATCAATGCCGATAAATTTGACGCTAATGCAAATTCAAATGTATCCAAGACCAACGAAACTCCTGACGGAATGATGGGATTGGACATTGGAGAAGAGACTATTAAGAAATTCACTGAAGTCATAAAGAACTCGAAAACTGTACTCTGGAATGGTCCAATGGGAGTATTTGAATTTGAGAAATTCTCAAAAGGTACTTCTGCTGTGGCAAAAGCCCTTGCTGATGCAACTGCTAACGGCGCCTTTACATTAATTGGTGGTGGTGACTCTGTTGCAGCTATCAATAAAAACAAACTGGCTGACAAAGTAAGCTATGTGTCAACCGGTGGTGGAGCAATGCTGGAATATATGGAGGGTAAAGAATTACCAGGTATTAAAGCGATAAGAGGATAATTTTATTATTATATTAATTATAAAAAAGCTACTGGTAAGTAGCTTTTTTTATTTTATCCTTAAAACCCCGTATTTAAATATCGTCCAGAGGATCTTAAACCCGTCCCGTATCCTTAGTTTCTTACCTTCGCCGGCATTACGGGGAAAATATCTTACCGGGACTTCGGCTACAATGTTTTTCCTAATCCTGAGGACTTTCAATATAAGTTCTGCCTCAAAGCCAAACCGGTTTTCTTTTAACTTTATTTTGTCCAAAAGTTCCTTTTTAAATAGTTTGTAGCCACAAGCCATATCGGTTAGCTTCACGTTAATCAGTATTGCCGTTAAAAAGGTGAAAAAACGGTTGGCCAAGTACCTCCTGTATGAACTTAATGGCCTGACAGGGCCCGGTAAATATCGCGAACCATTTACAAATTTTACATCCAGGTCATTCATGGCCATTAACAGGAGGGGGATATCATTCGGATCCAGTTCAAGATCAGCATCCTGAATAAGGATTGTATCCCCTTCAGCCTCAGAAAACCCCCGTCTGACAGCAGCACCCTTTCCCATATTTTTCTCTTGCTGTGTAATTTTTATGTTTGCATGTAATACTTTTTCTTTAACCTTGTCAACTGAAAGATCTGTTGAACAATCATCTATAACGACTATCTCAAAACTTTCCACAAAAGATGGTAAAGTCACATTCATCAACTTTTCTAAAAGAAGTTGAATATGTTCTTCTTCATTATACATAGGTATGATGATGCTCAATCTCATCTTTCTATTCCTTTGGAATTATATAATCAACTTTGAGATCACTAAGGGAAAATATTGAATTTTCAGGATTCCAAATATACATTTTTAGTTCCCCATCTACCTGTAATTTATCCGGAAGGTAAATACCATGGGTAAAGAATACCCAATTGCTGTCAAGTCCAAAATCCTGAAGGTTTACTGAACAATATATATTATCATAATGTTTCCGGGGTATATCTATAACGGCATAAACATTCCCTGGTTTTTGCCATTTTATAAATCCTGCAACGTACAATATCCTGTTTTTACCTTCAGGAATTGTCATCCCATCTATAGCAAAATTTGCTACAAATATGTTCGTTGAATCAACATAAAGTGAAGGAGGATTTTGATAATAAACCAGACTATCTGTTTCTTCGCGAATATGCCAGTGCCCTTTATTATCAAACATAGGAAAACGTTCCTCTGCATTATCTGGTGAAAACTTTAGTACGCCTGAATTCGGATCAGAAAATCCTCCCTCTTCAATACCTGGCATAAAATAATGTACAGCAGAAACCAGATTGGGATCCAATGATTTGTTAATTCTATATATGGTTGCTTTTAAATAATCACCAGAACTAAAAATTTTTCCAATTCTATCGATTATTTCAGGTGTTACACGTTGAATCCTAACTTCATTTTTTGTAGCTAAAAATGCCTGATTCAATGAATCCCATAACACAAAATTTATCAGGTTTTCAGGAGGATTGCTGAGTGCAATCTCGCTACTTTCCTTTATATGGCTTATCTTATCATCTCTTGTATTTACCTCATTCCGTTTAACGATAAACAAGATTATACCAGCCATTAACCCTATCGATATTAATAGAAATACTACTTTATTATTTTTACTCACATGAAAACTGACTAGTATTAATAGTGTTAGAAATCCAGCCAAGGAAAGATAAAACAGCACTTGTATTAATCTAATGCTATAAGTAAATACAACTTTATGATTACCTGATGGAACTTGAATAGCATCGAACATAACATTGCCATTATAGGCAGGTACTGGCATATCGTCCACTAAAACTTCCCAACCCTTGAAATATGATTGCAATAAAACCATCCATGTTGAAGTCTGGCATATTATCTCAAATTCCATTCTATTTGGCTGGAAAGCAACTACAGCAATTTTGCCTGCATTGTCAGTAATGCTGTCTTTCATATCAATTTCGTTGTATACATAATCTGCAAGAAATAGTGTTTTACTTGTAAAATCTGATATACTATCTGATATAGGTCTTACATCATTTGTGAGGTAAATAAACTCATTGGATAGCACAGAATCTTTTATGACTGGATATGTTTCATCCAACATTTTTCGGTTATCCAGGTCAAAAGAGGTATAACCCTCCCATGAAATTTGTTTGGAAAAGTTACCCAGATTTAACCATAAATTGTATCGTTCAAAAAATTTATCAGAATTTTGATATAACGGCACCCTGTCAGGTATAGGAAATCCTTTAGGACTTCTGGTTATATATTCTTTAATATCTGAAGGCTTGTTATTTCCAACAACGGTAACAGGAATATTCAATTGTGCTGCAAAAACTAATTCAAGCAGTAGAAAAAGAAAGATAAGGTTACGTAGCTGAAATCTTTTTAGCCACAATAAAAACAAGAAAACTAAATAAAGCACAAATTGAACTAAAGATTGGAAAAATAATGCTTCACCCAGGGTTGAATTTCTGAATTTCTCGATAAATCCTATGTCTGAATTTATAAATGTGTTTTGCCTAAAATATACATCAGGAAATGCAACAGCCATATTTATGGCATAATAAACCATTGCTAATACAATCAATCCGGATAATAATTTGTCTGACCTAATACCTTGTAATGAATATCGTTTATTTAAATAATATAAAGCTGAAATAATAATGGATATGATAAAGAAATATCTATAAAAGGCAGGAAAACGGAACAAATCCATCAAAGGAAGATGCTTATAAAAAAAGCCCTGCACAGGAGTATAAGCGCCAAATGATGCCAAAAGAAACACAAAGCTAAAAACAAGAAGTATGTATATTTCCTTTGGAAGCTTCTTTAATAAAGCTGCTATGCCAAACAGAATGGTTATTACTCCAACAAAACAGTTGGTTATTGAAATATCAGTATAGGTTGTTTCCAACTTTAAGGCTGCAAAAGGATTTAAAAAAGAAAGTAATGACTTCGGATGAAGTATAAACTTCTGTGATCCTTCAAGTGATAAACCTTCTAAACGACTTACGCTGGATATTGCGTATGTAACTGAAAGGATACTTCCTGCAAGTAGAAATAAAATGATTATTATGCTTAATAGATGGGAATATATAAATTCCTTAAAAGTTTTAAGCTTTCTTTCAAATATAATCTGTACAAATCGAAACATAAAATAAATAAGAAGCAGGTAAAATAACATGAATGAAACTGCCTGATAACCACCTGTCAGCATTAAAAATGTGACCAAACAAAATTTAAAGATATTGCCCCATGAAAACTCATTCTTAATCATACGCAGATAATAGGCAATTACCCACGGTAACCATGTAGCACCAAGAATAGAAACAAGAGACTGAGCATGTCCTATAAAAATGCTTGAGAACATAAATACCAATCCTGCCAGTAACGAAAAATGGTAATCAATCTTAAACTCCTTGGCTAATTTATACATACCCAGGCCACCTAAAATTGTATATAGCAGGTACAAAAAATGGAGTGTAATGTTGGAATACCCAAATAAAAATCCAATAATATAAACTTCCGGGTACCAGAAAGGATATTGCATATCGGCAAAAATAGGATAACCGCATTGTTGATAGGGATTCCAATAAGGAAATATCCCATTTTGAAAGCACTCCCCGGCAAAGTACCGCCAGGGAAGTACAACATCTATCATGTCATACTGCAATGAATAGATTAATCCACTGACAGGCCAGAAAACAATCAGTGCTATAAGCGTATAGAAAAGAAATGGGGTATCGTATATCCTTTTATAAAACGATTTAAGGTACTGCATATGTAAAATTATAAATGCAGTTTCAAAAATAGGGTTTTATACTAAACTTCCTTAAAATAAATTGTAATTTCTATCAACCAGCAAATTAAGTTCTGGACAGATGATATTCTTTGTTTTATTAAATCATTTTATTCCTTCCCTGCCATCTTAGCCCACGAGTCTTTCAGGGTCACAGTCCGGTTAAACACCAGCTTATCAGCAATCGAATCCTTATCAACACAAAAATATCCTAAACGTTGAAACTGGTATGAAGCTAGCGGTTTAGCCCCTTTTACAGATGGTTCGATTTTACATTGTATTACCTTTAATGATTCAGGATTAAGATTCGATTTAAAATCTTTTCCTTCCTCAACTTCATCGGGTGTTTCGTTCATAAACAACCGGTCATAAAGTCTTACCTCGGCATCCATAGCCTGGCTTGCAGAAACCCAATGGAGTGTACCTTTTACTTTGCGATTGTTTTTCCCCTCGCCACTCTTGGTATCCGGATCATATGTACAACGTAATTCTGTGATATTACCATTATCATCTTTGATGACTTTTTCACATTGAATAATATATGCACTTTTCAATCTCACTTCCTGACCAGGAGCAAGGCGGAAAAACTTTTTAGGAGGATCCTCCATAAAATCTTCCTTCTCAATATATAATTCGCGGGAAAAATACATTATTCTTGTTCCCCTGCTTTCATCCTCCGGATTATTTTCAGTAGTCAGTTCTTCAACTTTCCTTTCGGGATAATTCTCAATAACTACTTTTAATGGATTGAGCACAGCCATAATACGGGCTGCCCTTTTATTGAGGTCTTCGCGAATGCAGTGTTCAAGCAAAGCAACGTCAATGATATTCTCCCGGCGGGCTATACCCACTGTTTCTGCAAATTTTCGAATAGATTCAGGTGTATACCCTCTCCTGCGCAAACCACAGATTGTTGGCATACGGGGATCGTCCCAGCCATTTACAAGCTCCTCTCTGACCAATTGCTGAAGCTTACGCTTGCTCATTACAGTATAGGAAAGGTTTAAGCGTGCAAATTCAATCTGACGTGGCCTGTACTCACCTTCAACAAGTTGGTCGAGACACCAGTCATATAATGGACGATGGACTTCAAATTCAAGGGTACATATAGAATGGGTAATACCCTCGAGGTAATCAGACTGTCCATGAGTATAGTCGTACATTGGATAGATACACCATTTATCCCCCGTGCGATGATGATGTGCATGCCTTATACGGTATAAAACCGGGTCACGCATATGCATATTTGGTGATGTCATATCAATTTTGGCACGCAATAAATATTGCCCATCCTTAAATTCTCCGGCACGCATTCTTTGAAACAGGTCGAGGTTCTCTTCAACTGATCGATTGCGCCATGGACTTTCTTTACCTGGCTGAGTAGGAGTTCCCCTGCTTTCACTTATTTCATCAGCACTCATCTCACATACATAAGCCTTGCCTTTTTTAATAAGTTTTATAGCCCATTCATATAATTGTTCAAAGTAATCTGATGCATACCTTGGTTCTCCTTCCCATTGAAAACCCAGCCAATTAACATCTTCTAAAATAGAATCGACATACTCCGTATCCTCAGTTGTTGGATTAGTATCATCAAAACGCAGGTTGCATTTTCCTTTATATTTTAAGGCTAGACCAAAATTCAGGCAAATGGATTTCGCATGACCTATATGCAGGTAACCATTAGGCTCTGGCGGAAATCGCGTATACACCTGTCCATTATGTTTACTATTTTTTATGTCTTCTTCAATAATCTGCTCAATAAAATTTAGCGATGCTTTTTCTTCAACCATGCCTTTTTCTTCCATTTCCTATTCTTTAAATAAATGAATATGCAAAATAAGTAAATAATTAAGGAAAAATTATCATAACTCGGTGTAAAGCCCTAATTTAGGCGAATATTTTTAAACATATGGGACTCATTCTTTTAGAAAATATGGAATTCTTCGCCTATCACGGGTGTTTTAAAGAAGAGCGCATAGTGGGTAATAAATTTCTTGTTGACCTGCGAATTGATGCAGACTTGTCAAAAGCATCCGTTACAGACAACTTGAATGACACATTAAACTACCAAGCTGCTTACAAGATCGTAAAAGAAGAAATGCAGGAAAAATCTCACTTACTGGAACACATTGCGCAAAGAATAATCGATGCCATATATTCAACATTCAATGGGATAGAAGCTGTAACAGTAAAAGTATCCAAGATGAACCCTCCTTTGGGCGGAAAGACGGAGAAAGTTAGTGTAATACTGAGTAAATAAGGATTTCAACATTCCAGGAATTTCTTTTGCCAAGTCGTTTTTAGTGAACCCAAACCTCAGGTTTTTTCAGATCATTAAAAAAAGTGCCCTCGTCTGATAATGACCCAACACGTACAGACAAAAAAAAGACTATAATTCTGTAACTATCTGGGGCATGAGGAGTCAAACAATAGTATAAAACAGAAGAAGCAGTATATTATTTATATGAAAATATGAATTTTATTTATCTTATTTTTAATTTTATTAATTTTTTATTTACTTTTGTTTCAAATTATATTAAGTTTGAATAAAATTAATTTAAATGAGTAAAAACTTACCTTTAAAATGTCCAAGTTGTAATTCAAAACTCAAGGTGAAAAGTATGTTTTGCGACGACTGCGAAACCATTGTGAGTGGAGAATTTGACTTACCTATATTGCTAACTCTTGAGCCAAAAGAGCAGCAATTTATTCTGGAATTTATAAAATGTAGCGGTAGTTTAAAAATAATGGCCCAGAATATGGGGCTAAGTTACCCTACAGTTAGAAATATTTTAGATGACATAATCCAAAAAATTGAAAGCCATGGAAAATAAAATATCAATTAAAAAGATTCTTTTTAATCCCTTTGAATACATAGCGGGAACTAAGGCCCTCATTATAGGAATTTTAATCTTATTAGCCTCATCTGTTCTAGATTTTTACAGTGAGAGGACTCTACCTATGGGAATGAGCGTAAATTTAACCAAGTACCTCAGTATAAACTTGGGAAGCTTTGTTATATTTTCGGTTTTATTATTTATCGTAGGACTGATCTTTTCAACATCGAAGGTTCGGTTTATTGATGTTATTGGCACTCAGGCATTGGCAAGATACCCTGGCATAATTGCTTCTCTTATATCCTTTATACCTGCTTATAATAGGTTTCTAACCCACACTTACTCTAAAATAATGCAAAAGGCTTGTGTGATAGACCTTTCTACTTTTGAAATAGTGAGTTCATTAATACTCTATCTCTGCACATTACTAATGGGAATATGGACAATGATATTGATGTTCAATGCTTTTAAAGTAGCAACAAATCTTAAAGGTGAAAGAGGGGTTTTAATTTTTGTTATTACTTGGATAGTATGGCTTGTTACTGTACTGGGAATCAGAATGTTTGTTTTATCAAATTTGTTTCATTAACAGAAATGAAAATTAAAATATTATACCATGAAATTAGAAATAAAAAACCTGTCAAAAACATATCCAAACGGGGTAGAAGCTCTGAAGGATATAACACTTACCATTGAAAACGGCATGTTTGGCCTGCTTGGCCCAAATGGCGCTGGCAAATCAACCCTGATGCGCACCATTGCCACGCTTCAGGATGCAGATGAAGGGAACGCCATGCTTGATGGCCTAAACCTGTTGGTTGAGAAGCATGAAACCCGCAAAATATTGGGCTATCTGCCCCAGGAATTTGGGCTGTATCCCAACGTTACTGCTGAAAAAATGCTTGACCACATTGCAGTATTAAAAGGCATCACCCTTAAAAAGGAAAGAAATGACATTGTAGAAAGCCTCCTGCAGCAAACCAGCCTGTTTGACGACAGGAAAAAGAAACTGGGCACTTTTTCCGGTGGTATGAAGCAGCGTTTCGGGATTGCCCAGGCGTTGTTAGGAAACCCTAAACTAATTATTGTAGATGAACCCACTGCAGGGCTTGATCCGGCTGAACGAAAGAGGTTCTTAAATCTACTCAGTGAAATAGGCGAAAACAAAGTAATCATTCTATCCACACACATTGTGGATGATGTGAAAGACCTTTGCTCAAATATGGCCATAATAAACAAAGGCCAACTGTTGTACGAGGGAAAACCAATTGAAGCAATAAAACAGATAGAAGGAAAAATCTGGGAAAAAACGATGACCAAGGAAGAAATGAATGCACTTCCTACGGAGATAAAACTATTATCAACCAGGATGAACGAAGGGAATGTGGATGTGAAGATATGGAGTGATAATTCATTTAATGGGTTTACAAAGAAAAAACCGGAACTGGAAGACGTGTATTTTTCAGTGATCAATAATCATTTTGTTAACCATTAAACCTTTAAGCTATGCTAAGTAAAATAATAGGGTTCGAATTATATTACCGGCTCAGGAGGCCCGCGACCTATATTTATTTCCTGATCATCTTCGGCTTCACTTTTTTATTGGTCACCCTGCCTGAAACAAGCATCGCAGGAGCAGGTGAGAAACTACATGTAAATTCCCCATATATTATCAACAGCCTGATCATTTCCTTTCTGGTTTACGGAAGCTTTATCTGTGCTGCCATTTGCGGGGTCCCTGTTTATCGTGACTTCGAACATGATAGTTATGAACTAATATTTACCACCCATGTTAAAAAAGGGCAATATATCTGGGGCCGTTTTATTGGTTCTTACATTTTCACCCTTATTATCATGACATCCACCATACCTGCCATTATCATCGGCTCCGCTATGCCCTGGGTTGAAGACAGCGCTACAGGCCCTTTTATGTTAAACGCATATATTTATGCCTTTTTCGTATTTATTATACCTAATACTCTAATTTTTTGCCTGCTGTTTTTCTCTATTGGAAGCTACTTACGCAGCCAGGTAGCCATTTTTACCCAGGCCGTTGTATTTATTATTATCTATTTTACTATAGCGCTTACAACAAAGGATATTGATACAAGCCCCTGGATGACCCTGTTTGACCCTTTTGGCTCAAACGCTTATGCTGAAATGACAAAATATTGGACAGCCGTCGAGAAAAATACGCTATTACTGCCTTTTAGAGGGCTCATTTTATACAATCGATTGTTCTGGCTGGCTATTGCTGCAATAATAGCAGTTCTTTTTCACAAAGGGTTCCGGTTTACAGTTACAGCTCCTTTCAGCCGGTTTACGAAGAGGATATCCAAAGATACAGGTTACGACAAGACCCTGGCACAAACCATACAAGTACCGGGGTTTACATCTGCCGGCACCTTCCGGGAATCTTTTAGTCAATGGTGGGGGCTCACGTGGTTCCATTTCTCAAAAATCATTACGAGTGTGGCATTTATTATTTTGGTTTTATGTTCTATAGGCTTTGTTTTAATGTCACAGATGGGTTTGAAAATGCTTTATGGCACCACCCAGCTTCCTGTAACTTATGTTTTGATCGATACTTTATCAGGTAATTTCAGCCTCTTTCTTATCATCATTGCCACTATATATGCCGGGGAAGTGATGTGGAAAGAAATAAGCAGAAAATTTGCTCAGATAGCCGATTCCACGCCCATTTCAAACCACCGTATACTACTTTCAAAGTTTTCAGCTATTGTCTTGATGGAGTTGTTCACTTTGTTCCTGATGATGATTACAGGCATGATATTGCAGGTTACCAAAGGCTTTTTTGATTTCCAGGTTGCCATCTACCTGAGCAATATTTTCCTGATCTCACTCCCGTATTTTATTATCATTACCTTCTTTATCTTTTTCATCCATACCCTGGTACATAATAAATTCCTGGCACACGGCATTGTAGTGGGTTTTTATATTTTCAGCGGCTTTTTCCCGAAAATAGGCTTGCGCCACCTTTTGGTGCGTTATGGCCATATACCAACTGAAATGTATAGCGGCTTAAACGGGTACGATAAATTCTATTATCCAACATTAGTAACAGAATTATACTGGATTTTATTTGGGGTCGTCCTCTTCACCCTGTGTTTTCTATTATTAAAAAGAGGGGTTGACCTGAGGTTCAAAGTACGTGTCCGTAATATGTGCCTTTCACTTAAACAAGGTTATGGAAGGGGTATCCTTACAGGTTCCCTGATACTTTTTATCGCTACCGGGGCTTTTATTTATTACAATACCAATGTCCTTAATGTTTATCAAACAGAAAAAGAAAAAAGGTCCAATTCGGTAGAATATGAAAAAAAATTCAAAAAGTACGAAGACTATCCCCAGCCTGTTATTGCCGGTATTAACCTTCATGTTGAATTGTACCCTGAACAACTTATATATGATGTGAAAGGCCGCTATATCCTTGTAAATACCGGAGATGTGCCGATTGATACCTTTCATGTGATGCTGAGGCCGGAATTGACTGTTAATAATCTTGATTTTGAAGATAAGGCTAACCTCGTTGAAGAATTCAAAGCCAAAGGTTTTCGTATGTATGAATTTGAGCAATCCTTTGCCCCTCATGATACGATGTTCCTTGATTTTCAGGTTTCATATCATGAAAAAGGCTTTACCAACGGTGGCCGGAATACCTACCTTTTGCCAAACGGGACGTTTTTACACAGTGATTTTCTCCCCCTTTTCGGCTATGAAAAAGGCCTGGAGTTAAGCAATAAGAGAAAACGGAAAAAAGAAGGCCTTCCCGAACGGAAGGAGGATGCTTTTTATTCACTTTACGATTCAAGCCATTATGATAAAGTGATGATTTCACCTAATGCCCATCGTATTGCATTTGAAGCGGTAATCGGCACCCAGGCTGACCAGATAGCAATAACATGCGGCGAACTGGTGGACAGTTGGCAGGAAAACAACAGGGGTTATTTTCACTATAAAGCTGAAAAGCCCATCTGGAATTTCTTTACCATCCTTAGCGCACGCTATGAAATTATTAAAGAAGAATACAAAGGTATCTCCCTTGAGATATACCATCATCCGGGACATACATATAATACGGGACACCTGATGGACGGGATGAAAAAAACCATTGACTATTGCAGTGAAAATTTCAGCCCCTTTCATCATAAAAACCTGCGTATTGTTGAAATACCAAGATATTTTGGCGGTGCACAGTCATTTGCCACAACCATTCCATCTTCAGAATCATCAGGATTTATTGTAGATATGGATAAGAAAAATGACCTTAACCTGCCATTCTACCTTGCAGCGCATGAAGTGGCCCACCAGTGGTGGGGCCACCAGGTATGGAGCGCACAGGTAAAAGGGATGAACATGCTTTCCGAGTCCCTTGCGAATTATACGGCGCTCATGGTGATGGAAAAAGAGTTTGGCACTGAGGAAATAGGCAAGTACCTGAGGCATGAGTTGGAAATGTATCTGATGCAACGGGCACTGGAACAGAAAAAAGAAGTCCCTGTATACGAGGTGGAATTCCAGAATTATGTAGCTTATCAAAAAGGAAGCCTGGCTTTTTATGCGTTAAAGGACGTGATGGGTGAAGACTCTGTTAATAAGGCGCTGCAACAATTTGTAGCAGACTATGCATACAAGGCTCCTCCCTATCCTACATCGCTTGACCTGATAGCCTATATCCGTGATTATACGCCCGATTCTGTCCAGTCCCTGGTTACCGACCTGTTCCAGAAAATTGTTGTATACGAAAACAAGACGGATTCCGTAAGATATACCAAACTAAATGAAAATCAATATAAAGTAACCATCGGGGTGAATTCAATAAAGTATGAGACAGATACGTCGGGCAGCCAGAAAGAATTGCTTCCGGACGATTATATTGATATTGGTGTGTATACAGAAAACGGTAGTGAGGATAGCCTGATATTCATTAAAAAGTACCATTTAACTGAAAAGAGCAATATATTTGAGGTAATCGTAAACAATGAGCCGTCAAAAGCCGGTATTGATCCGCAATACAAACTTATTGACCGTAATTTGGATGATAATACCAAAAAGGCAGAAGAAAGAAGTTTATAGTAAAATATGAAAACATTCACCGCAGAGGCAGAGAGACGCTAAGAAACAGCCTGTTCTTCCAACAATTAGCGTCTCTGCACTGCTGTGGTTTTTTATTCCTGTTTAAGTAAAAAAGGTTTTTGGCGTTTAATTAAAATTCATATATTTGCAAACCATTTTACGGTCGGTGTCCGACAGTTGGCGGATAGGCATCGGTCGTATTTGAATTATATTTTTTGGTCGGTTGGCCGAGTGGTCAGGCAGCGGTCTGCAAAACCGCGTACGGCGGTTCGAATCCGCCACCGACCTCAATAAAATCCCTTACCGCGATAGCGGTGGGGGATTTTTTATTTCCATACCGAACCAAGCTTGCTTGAGTGAGGTATGGAAATAAAAAATACCACAAGCATCGAAGATGCGTAGGGATTTTATTGAAGGGACACCTTTTTACGGATCACGCAAGTACTCCGCCA
>JAFGOZ010000345.1 GCA_016926235.1 Bacteroidales bacterium
GACAGCAAATCCAGTTTCAGGAACTGTTACAGGCAATTCTGATGTTGATGTATCCGTAGATATAGCAGACCTTGAACCCGGAACAACATATCACTTCAGAGTGAAAGCTGATAATTCCCTTGGGTCAGTATATGGGGATAATGAGACATTTACAACCCTGTTTCTTGTTCCTACTGAAGGATTAGTGGCTTATTTCCCGTTCAATGGTAATGCAAATGACGAAACAGTAAATGGTAATCATGGAACAGTGAGTGGTGCTTTGCTAACATCGGATAGATTTGGCAATCCAAATAGTGCATATTCTTTTGACGGAATCAATGATAATATTACTGGTAATACTAACAATTGGCCGTTTGCAAGATTAAGTCGAACTATAAGTTTATGGGCTAATATAAGTGCTATACCGAACAATGCGAATAAATTGTTTTTGGAATATGGCATTGGGGATGAACATACCTATCAATCAATTTACTTTCAAAACACAGAGACTTATGGCAAAAGAGTTGTATACGGAGCAATGTATGACGATGTGAATACACCTTTTAATTACTCTATCAATACATGGTATAATGTTATTGGAACATACGATGGAACTACAGCTAAAATATATATTAACGGGGATTTTATAGATGGAGGTAATAAGACCACCTGGAATACGCTTATTGGAGACTACTTTTTTGGCGGTTCTTGGACAGGTTTTTTCTTTGGTCTTCTTGACGACATCCGTATTTACAATAGGGTCTTAAGCCAAGAAGAAATATTGCAGCTGTATAATGAGATTCCTTAAGAATCAACAATGTTCACTGAACAACCAAACCTGCCTGAGTTGACCATGCCAATGTGAGGGCTATCCTCGATTATGTGAAACTGATCTGTCGTTACCAGTAACTTGGTATAAGCATTCTTATTTCTGCCTGAAAAGAATAAGCAGATGATCCTTTTCACCTGCAAGGGATAACTATGCCATTTTCTGCATGACGTGTCATATACGTGTCTACCACCGCTCGGCATAACAGGTTAAAGTGATGGGATGGTGCCACTCAGACAATATGCCCTTTCTGTAGGCATTCTGTATGACGCTTGCCAGAGGTTGAAAATAAAATTGACTTTGGCTTTCTAGTGGTGTAACTTTATATAAAAATTTGATTAATCTATAAAGCGACGCTTCCAATCTTTCAAACTGTACTTCTTCGAGGAGTAGGTTTGTGCAGCGAGACATGTTAATTCCTTAATAAATCGGGAGTGCCGATTTTTATTAGAACATAAAACTTATAATACTTATGGAAAATGTAATATGTCAATCTTGGTGGTACTGGTTTATCGCTGCGGTAATATCCTTTTATCATGGAGTCAGGGGTTTTATTGCTCAGAAGCAAACAGTTGAACAACAGAAGAATCAACTTTTAGATGAAAAGAAACTTATTGAGTTCAAATTAGAAAGTAATGCAGAATTAAATGCAGGAAAAGGGGAAAAGCTAAAATCAGAATGGATGAAAGTAAAAGAAGAAAAATTTATTATCTATGCCAAAACCAATTGCCAAACCGTATGGCTAAGAGCAATACCGTATAGTTTTTTCTACTTCATCACAACCTTTTTGGGATTTTGTGCTCTGTTCTTTGTATATTATATACTTACTACTACCTCTAATTTAAATAATATTTCTGGTGGAACTACTGCACTGCTAATATTTGCTGTTTTATATGGAATAATTGGTATAACAGGCCAACTACCAACTCTTATTGAGCAAGGGAAATTACCAAAGTAATTATAAAGTATGGAAATTCACGCATATCACGATTATTTTTTACCAATTTTAATAAAACTGGCTCAAGGGGGACAAACAACTGAACTCATTGATGTAACAGAATGTTTCACTGGTACACCAGAACAAAATTATGCTGTATTTAAAGCACTAAATCAATCTGAATATGCAAAGGTTAAAAAGGTACCAAGATTTATTTTACAGTATGAGGAAATAAAACCACAAAGATACCTTGCAATGATTCTTCCATTAGGATTTGAGTATATAAAGTTTTGCCGTGAAGAGTTTGAAAAACTAACCAAGAAAAGTAAGCCTGTTGGATTCCAGCTACCAAAAAAGGCTGTTGCCAGTAAAAAGAATAATTGATTCGTAACCAGGTATAATAAACAAGCATTCCTGGCAGGAGTCACTGCATAATAATCGGGGCGGCCATCAAAAAAAGAAAGTCAGATTGTCGACCCCACCCGCCTCCAATAAGCATTCTTTTTTCACCACTGCCAAAAAAACAAAGTCGACATCTATAACACTCCAATCAATAAGTACGTCAAGAATCTCAGCCAAACAGGGCTTTCCAGACCAGTCAAAGCATTGTGCTACCTTTGCATCTGTACGAACAAATAAGGATCGAGACAAATAATGACTACATCTCCAGTTGCCAATACATTAGAACTATATAATACTACAGGTTCTCTCTCACAATACATTATCTATAACCTGTTCAGGATTCTTCGTCCCATACGCAGGAAGTTCAATCTGACCATTAATGAGATCATCATCTTAAACGGGATGATGTTATACCATAAGTGTACAGGATCATCATTCAGCTATTCCGCTATTATCAAATATGTAGGTTACTTTAATGATAAGAAGATGAGATATTACTTTGGCAGCCTGCAGGAGAAAGCTTGTATTGTTATGTCTGATATTATTAACGGGGCAAAAAGATACAGGATGACAGAGAAAGGTATTGAAGCTGTAAGATTAATGGAAGAGAGTTATGATAAAGCATTGTATGAGTTTATTAATGATAATAATATTCCTGTATAAAGTTTTATTATCTCAACCAGGCGTTCTGTTTCAACATCAACTCGCTGAGAATTGAATATTTAATTTCCAGTGGACAATGTCCAGGGGAATCGTATTATGATCAACTCTGGTGAGGAAGATATTAAGATATTATGCAGTATATCTGAGTGTTAGGGGTATTTCAATGATATTATAACTGCAATCAATCTGTAGAACCATAATATGCAGTATGTCAAGTAATTATGTTACGACTGTGTTTAGACAACAAATTCTCATGATCAATTTGAAATATTTTAGAAGAATATGTTCTATAATGCATAATATCAACCATTTACCATTAATGGAGAATGCGGACTACCTTGATTGACATATTGAGAACTTAGGTCCGTAAGAATGTTGCAAGAAGTGCCACGAAAAGCATATTGGGATTCAGAGTTTAATTCCTTTTAAAATATCATATCGGATGGAGTTGTGTGCAAATAGTGTGCAAACATAAAACAAAAAAAAGGATTAAACTGCCTTAACTCCCTGATTATCTTTGTGGGGCGTGACAGATTCGAACTGTCGACCTCTTGCGTGTGAAGCAAGCGCTCTGAACCGGCTGAGCTAACGTCCCGGCAAATACAA
>JAFGOZ010000346.1 GCA_016926235.1 Bacteroidales bacterium
CCAGTATTTCTGTAAGTAACTATTTCAGTATCAAATTCAAATCTGGCATTGAGCTTTTTAAGTTCTTCAACCAAACTGGTAACAATAGTGTACATACCACCTTTTACATTGTAATAACCGGTATGTACAAATTCAATATGCGATAGCAGTGTGTAAACAGCATTGGTATCAAAAGGAGTACGCCCTAAAAAAAAGGCAATGAGCGATACAATTTGACGGGCTTCTTTCGATTCAAAAAAAGAACTGCTTTGTTTCCAAAAACTTTTAACCAATACAGGCAGATGCTTTGGATTAACTTGCATTAAAGCTTTTATATAGCCTGGAATGCTATCAAAATTTTGTTTAATAACCACATCAACGGTATCGTTATACAACTCGCCACATTTTTTTAAATAGGCAGTAAATTTGGTTTTAAAATTGGGTTCAACCTCTTCAAACTGTTTGCTTAATTTATCAATGTCTTTATATAGTGAATATTTCTTATCGTTTCCACGAAAGTTGACTGTATACAGAGGGTCAAGCTCAACAAAATCGAAAGGCATTTTAATGTTACAATCGTTAACCAGTTCTTCAAAATCATAGGGCATACTAAAAAAACTGGGGCCCACATCAAAAATAAAACCATCTTTTTTTATTTGATTTAAGCGACCACCGGGTTGGGAAGCCTTTTCTACAAATTTTACTTTATATCCTCTTGAGGCAAGCCGTAAACCTGTTGAAAGCCCACCAAGGCCTGTCCCTACAATTAAAACCGTTTTGCTCATAATTATAACTTTTTTAAAATTTGCGGATAGAGTTCATTTTTAACCCATTCAAAATTAGGTTCAATATATAAAGTTTTAACACTTAGGTTTTTTGCATTATTGTACTTTTCGAATTTCATATAAGCATTAATGGTTGTAGCTAATAAGTTCAGATAATTCCAGTTTATCAGAAGTTGCTTACCTTCTTCTTCCATTATTCTAATAGCCTTTTCGTAATGTTCCATAGCCTCTGATTTTGAGCCTCCAAATAATTGGGGCGTATAAAAAGCAATATTACCAAGCTGCACATACGCAAAGGCATTTTGTGAATCTAAAGCAAGCGATTGCCTGGCAAACCTTAAACTTTCGGAGCCAATAAATGGGGCTTTGTAGGGCGATATGCCTATTTCGAAACCGATAAAAGCAGCTTTGTAAGCATACAACATTGATAAACTATAGTTTTGCTTTTCAAGATGTTTCAGTAGTACTTGAGTTTTCTCCAGATAAACTTCAGCTTCAGCGTCTTTGTTTTTATCAATGCACCAGGCAATATATCCGTACTGATAATTAATTAAATCTAATTTTTCTTTGTTTGTTTTGGGTATAACATTTTCAAGCGAATCCATAGTTTTTTTCCATTTACCCATATCGCCGATAACATAAGCCCGGTAAATTGAACTGTTATTTTGCCCAAGCATCACAAGGGTAAACAAACAGAACAATGTTATGAATATATATTTCGTCCTTTCCATGAATATTCTTTGTTTGCGTGATTTTTAATGCTTTTTATCATAACCAGTAACATGAATAAAAGTTGTGCAGGGAACAATAAAATACTTAGTAAAATAGGTTGCCGACTAATAAATGAATAAAGTATTTGAATTATAACTATGGGTAAAAAATATATCCACAGCAAATTGGGGTATGAAACCAAAATTGGTATGAACCCTAATGATGCAAATAACCAGAAAAAGAAAGCAAGTATTCGATTATCACCAAAAAACATAAAAATATTTTTCGAAAATCCCTTCAAGGCTTCCTGATAGTTTTTGTACATCCTGCATTTTATTCTTTCTTCGCCTGAAATGCAGGCGGTTTTTATTTTTTGTTCTTTGTAATATCGTGCTATGGCGATATCTTCAACAGGCGAGGTTTTAAAAATTTTATGAGGTTGATACGATTTGTAATGTCTGCCATTAAAAAGCATAAACTGACCATTTGCTGCTGAATGTGAAGAAAAAGGGGAAACTCTTACAAACACCAAGGGTAATAGGGTTAGTAATATGTAGTTCATAATAGGAACTGTAAGTTTCTCGCCCAGTGTTTTTTGAATTTGGGTTGGAAAAACAGAAAGCAGTCCCAATTTATGCTTTTCGAGGTATGATACCGCATGTTCAATAATCTCGCCATGGATTCTTACATCGGCATCGAGGAATAATAAATGACTACCTTTTGCTTGCTGAGCTAATTGATAACAAGCGTGATTCTTGCCTAACCAACCGTCAGGCAAGGTTTTTGACTGCAAAAGTTTTATTCTGTTATCTAAATCAGAATGTTTTTTTACAAAATTTAGCGTGTTATCGGTTGATTGGTCATCGTAAACAATAATTTCAAGATCAATACGGGTCATTTGTCTTAAATCGTCTAATAACATGCCAATATTATCTTCCTCATTCCGTGCAGGAATTAAAACAGAAATCAGCTTGCCGGCAGTTAATCCTGTGTGTTTAATCCGTTGACGAAAAAGAACATTTAAACAGACATTTACAAATTGAAATGCCGCAAAAGCCATGGCTATGTATGCGAGATATTGCATTAGGAAGTTTTTTGTTTTTGTTGCCTTAAAACATTTTGATAGAATGTGTTGTATTCTGTTTCTGCTTTGTTTTCTTTTAACTCTTTTGCTGCATATTTCTTTATGTTTATAAATAAAGTGGGTTTCGAATCGGAAAAATAATCGACCAGGTTAGCGACAAAAAGAACTTGCAATTCGTTGTTGGCTTGTTCAATTAGCTTTTGAACACCACGCTCAAACTTTATATCATCGTTATACATTGAATGTATTTTTCCTTGCGGAAACATGAAAACCATATTTTGACTATTGGTAAGTAAACTTTTGGTGTAATTTAAACTTTCGATAATACTGCGTGAGTTTTTCTTAATTGAATACGCACCTGAATATTGAAAGTACCAGTGTTTTTTTAATTGCTCTTCAAGCATCATAAAATGAAATTTCCGATGCAATGTTTTAAGATTGAGGTGCATTAACCAAAACCCATCCCACCAGCTAATGTGATTTGCTACTATCAGTATGGGGTATCCGTTATCATTAAATTTGCCTTCAATAAGCACTTTGTTGAAATTACGCTTGAGCAAAAAACCCGTAAGTTTTTGGAATAAGGGATAGATAACAATATGGTGTTTGGCCTTTATCAAAATAATATTTTAGATTAACATGAGTAAAACAAAAAATACAAATTGACACACAAACAGGGTTTTTGCGATGTTGTTATGGGTGTTTATATTAAAAAGCTTTATAAGTAATACAAAAACCAGGGCAATTAAATACCAGGCAACATAGTTTTGAAGGGGAACCGAATTACCACTCCAGTTCCACATATCCAATTTTGGAGCTACTTGTTCAAGAATTAAATCATAAGCCAGCATAAGAACCGGAGCAATTAGTATTGCTGCATTTTTACGCAACCTGAAGCTGCTTATCAGCGAAGTGCTGGCATAGCTTAGAAAGAGCCAGTTAACACCTATTAATAAAGGTGTTTTCAGTACTTTTATCCCAAGTCCGCTACCATATTTGTAGTGTCCAAATACAAGTCCGGTATTAACGCCTATAACTTCAATAAAAAAACCAAGAACAAAAATAAGTAAGAAAATACTTACTGTTTTTTTTGAATAGCTTTTGTGGTAAAGAGCTAGCAGATATATGTTTAATATAAGAGCAAAGGGTGTAATGGCAATAAACAATGCTTTGGTAAAAGGAATTAAAAAGCCCAGAGTTCCAACCACATAAAATATGACTATAAATTTTTGTACTTCTCTTTCGGGTATTTTATTCTTTGGATAAAAGTTCATAATATAGTAAAAGTCATGGTGTTTTATTTGTTATGCTCAATCCATAAAAGATTCTTTGTTTTAAATCCATATCCTTCAGCAATTTCAAGGTATTGGGTTTTTATATTTTCGGGGATTGTGGTTTCGCGCGATAAAATCCATAAATAATTTAAACTGGCACCGGCTACCAGGGCGTATTTATAATCGTTATCCAGAGCAATTACATTGTATCCTGAATAAAATGGCCCGAAAAAAGATACTTTAAGCATAGCTTCAGCATCGTTGCCTGCAAATTTAGCTTTTCCAATGGCTTGTTTCCATTGTTTGGTTTCGTAGTTAAAGCCTCTGTTTAACACTTTTATCTTACCGTCATCAAGCAATGAATATTCTGCAGTTGTATTATTTAAACCTCTTTCAAACCTAAAATCGAAGCGTGCTATTTCGTACCATTTCCCAAGATATTGGTCTTTGTTAAAAGGACTAACTGCGCGCATGCCTTTGGGTATGCTTGAGCATGATGAAAATAAACCTGCCATGATAATACATATTAGTATTGATTTAAGAACGATATTCTTCATTTGAGTTAGTTTTGTTCGGTAAAGTGTAAAACTCTTTCAATAATTTTTTTGAACCAAACGGTATAGTTTTGGGGCGATTTTTTTACGTCTTCCAGCAGAGTTTTGGCCTCAACATATTTAAATTCGCAAACTTCGTTTGGTTCAGGTACAGGAGTTGCATCAGAAAATCCGACAAACACATGGTCGAACTCATATTCTGTTAATTCATTATCTAGTTTTTCTTTGTAAATAAAGTTAAAAGCCTTTGTAAGCTTACTTTCATCAATACCCATTTCCTCTCTCAATCTTCTGATGGCTGCATTTTCATTCGTTTCATTTGGGCGTGGATGCGTACATGCAGTATTGGTCCACAAGCCCGGAGAATGGTATTTCGATAATGCTCGTCTTTGCAACAATAATTGTTTATCGGTATTAAAAATAAATACAGAAACAGCTCGATGTAGTTTCGCTTTTATGTGAGCATCCATTTTTTCCATTTCGCCCACAACTAAATCATTTTTATCAACCAGTATAACCTTTTCCATTTTTAAATCAGTTTTGTTTTATACAGAAAGGTTGTTTTTACTATTATCAGGTATTTACTATAATTCGATATACGTATTCGTTTTTCCATAACCTTCTGGGATGGGGTACGCATTATTTTTTTTAATAACCCGATGTAATAAAAGTAAGCAAGTGCCACAGCCAGTTTCGATCTACCGGGTAATTGTTTTATTCCAAGCCATGCTTCGTCGAAATCTTTTTTTATTGAGGCTTCTATTAGCTTTTTATTTTGCTCGTTTAATTGATTACCTGATATTTCAGGAAAATAATTTCTACCTAATTCCCGGATGTCATCTTTTAAGTCGCGCAGAAAATTAACCTTTTGAAAAGCAGAGCCCAATTTTTGGGCAGGAGCTTCCAGTTTCTTATATAAATCGGATTGACCGTTACAAAATACTTTTAAGCACATGAGGCCAACAACATCGGCAGATCCATAAATATATTGGTCTAATTCAGTAGCATTGGAATAGGTAGATTTAGATAAGTCGTATTCCATACTGACCATAAAAGCCTTAATATGCTCTTTATTGATGTTGTATCTTTTTACAGTATCGGCAAAGGCTACTAAAACAATATTGGTGCTCATTCCATTTTCGAGGGCATAATGTAAATCATCATCCAGCTTTTTAAGCAAAAACGATTTATCAAAGCCGTGCAAGCTGTCAACAATTTCATCGGCTAAGCGCACAAAACCATAAACTGCATATATGGCACGCTTTTTTTCTTTTTCTAAAAGCGAAGTAGCCAAAGAAAATGAGGTACTGTATTTCTTAGTAATTAACCTGGAAATATCGTAGCTGTTTTCAATGTAAAAATTAGCATTCATAATAAACTGGTTTTACTGCCAAAATACTAAAACAATACTTTTTTAATCGTTTAAACAATAAATTCACTAATTTTGTTTAACTTAAATTAACGAGCATTAAACAAACTTTAATTTATTTAAGGCCTGTATACTATCTTTTTCTATTGCCAATGGCTTACAAGTAAGCTATATTGTTTATTGGGTGTTCCGTCTTTTTGTACTAATAATTCAGTAAATTCCATTTTATATACTTTCTTAAAAAACTTCCCAAGTCATTTTTATATATTCAAAAACAGGATGTGTATCTTTCTTATTTTAATCTTACTTTTAGGTTAATTGAAATGTTACCCCAAAATCCTGTTATGTTTATCTGTTGTAAATAATTGTTCACTCCGAAACAACCAAAGAATTAATTAATCCTTTAAAAATTATTCCATGAAATGGCAATAGGGCAAACCAGTATATTCTTCCGAGTAATCCCTTCGGACGAAATGTTGCTGTTTGAATCAATTTTCCGTTTACGATTTTAAATTCCAACCATGCTTCGCCCGGAAGTTTCATCTCTGCAAAAAGAAGTAATCGTTTTTCAATTTTATCTGCCAAAATCACTCGCCAAAAGTCTAAGGTATCGCCAGTATAAATTTCGTTCTTATTTGTCCTGCCACGTCGTAAGCCAACACCACCAACTAATTTATCCAAAAAACCACGAATTTTCCATAACCAATTTGCATAATACCAACCTGTTTCACCACCAATACTCCAAATTTTTTCGATGCAAAGGGGTTCTGATGTAACATGTTTTTCACGCAGATCTTTATAACAACCAAATTCAGGAACTTTTATATAATCGGTAATTTTAAAGTTAAGTCTTCCGCTTATGGTTGAGTCTTTCCAGCTTGAAATAATTTCGTTTTGTTCTGTATTTTTAAAGGCTTGCCTGATACAGTTGTCATACGATAAGGGCTTTAAGTTTAGCAAGTTATTTAATTGATTGTCTTTTGCAATCACTTCAATTTTCATGCTGTCAACTAGTGAAATAGCCAGTTTATACGATGTTGATGTGATAAAATACAACCAATAGGAAGATAGCTTTGGAGTCATAACCGGAACAGTCCATATTCTTCTTTTTAAACCTCTTACGCGGGCAAACTTTAGCAACATATCTTTGTAAGTAAGTATTTCGTTTCCGGCAATATCGTAATTTTTATTATATGTTTCTGTATTTCCAATAATCTTTGTTAGAATAAAAATAACATCTGATACTCCTATTGGCTGACACTTTGTATTTAGCCATTTGGGCGCAATCATTACAGGTAATTTCTCTACTAAGTCGCGCATAATTTCAAAAGAAGCACTTCCCGAACCAATTATTATTCCAGCTCTAACTGTTGTCATTGAATACTGCCCTTTACTCAATTCAATCTCTACGTTTTTCCTGGAATTAAGATGTTTTGACAGGGTTTGAGCATTAACAATTCCACTCAGGTAAATAACTTGCTTAACAGCTGTTTTATTTAAAGCTTCTCTGAAATTAATGGCAGAATCTTTTTCTAATTGAGCATAATTTTTAGTAGTTGACATGGAATGAACCAGGTAGTATGCAAAATCTATATCTTTGGGAATATTTGTAAAAGTTTCTTTTATTGTTAAATCAAGCTCAATGACACTAATGTGGTGCTTTAGGCTTTCTTCCGGATGAAATTTGTTTTTATCACGCACAGCACAAATTATGAAATGCCCCATATCTGCCAAAACCGGAAGTAACCTTTTCCCTATATATCCTGTTGCGCCGGTTAGTAATATTTTCATATTGCGAATAGTTTATCTTTTTAAAAGGCCTTCTTTATATATCGAGATTGCTCTTTCTCGGGCAAATTTATGGTCAACAATGGGTTTGGGATAATCAGTTAATTCAAATTCGGGTATCCATTTTTTAATATACTCATTCTTTGGGTCAAATTTTTTAGCTTGTTCGATTGGATTAAATATCCTGAAATATGGAGCTGCATCGCAGCCTGTACCGGCTGCCCATTGCCAGTTTCCGTTGTTTGATGATAATTCATAATCCATAAGTTTCTCGGCAAAATATGCTTCTCCCCATCGCCAATCTATTAGTAAATGCTTGCATAAAAATCCCGCAACAACCATTCGAACCCTGTTGTGTATGTATCCGGTAGCATTTAATTCACGCATTCCGGCATCAACTAAAGGGTATCCTGTTTTTCCGTTTTTCCATAGCTCAAATTCGTCTGCGTTATTGCGCCAACTAATTGCATCGTACTTAGGTTTGAAATTTTGGTCAACTACATTTGGAAAATGATAAAGTATTTGCATGAAAAATTCGCGCCAGATAAGTTCACTTAAAAAAATGGTGTTTGATTTTATTTCGGTAACAATTTTTCGGATACTTAGTGCGCCAAATCGAAGATAAACTCCAAGATTACTCGTCTGATTTAAAGCCGGAAAATCTCTTGTTTCGGAATAATTATCAAGATTATGAATTGAATAGGGGCGTGGTTTTATTGTAGATTTTTTAAAACCCAGCTCTTCTATTTTTGGGAATGGAATATCTGATTTCAGAAAATTATTTTTATCGGTTATTGAATAATCTGGTAAAGCGAATTGCTCAAACTTTCGAAGCCAATTATTTTTATAGGGAGTAAATACTGTATATGGTGTATTGTCATTCTTTAGAACTTCATTTTTCGAAAAAATTACCTGGTTTTTAAAAAGAAACATCCTGATTTCTTTTTCAGTCAGCAATTCTTTTATGTTATCATCTCGCTTAATGGCATAGGGTTCGTAATCTTCGTTGGCAAATACCTGCTTTACATTAAAGTTGCTTATTAATTCTTTCCAAATACTTGTAACTTTTCCTTTCTTACAAAGAATACTGCTCGAATGAACTTTTAAATTAGCATTTATATTTTGAACTAATTCGTATATAAAATTTATCCTGGGGTCATTATTAGCCAGTTCATCGGTAATTTCAGTATCAAATATAAAAAGAGGTAAAACAGGGAATGAGCTTTTCAGTGCTTCATGCAAGGCATGGTTATCGTCGAGGCGCAAATCGCGGCGAAACCAAAAGATGGTTATTTCTTCATTCGTATTAATTAGGTTTTGCTGGCTCATGTAGGCAATATTAATTAAAATATTATAGTATTAGCCACAAGTGCAATCTATCTGGTTTTCCTTTGGTATTCGAAAAAGGATCTAAAATATGTGTCAAGCTTGAAGAAGTATATTGCAACCCCATAAATTACAACTAAAAATAGCATAATATAAGTACCTTGTGAATTCAAAATAAAGGAGGAAATCAGGTACAATACGCTTGCCAGTATGGTAATTCCAAACAAAATGAACATGGTAATCCGTGCCCGGTTTTTGCCAATATAAATTGCATAGTAAAGACCTGCCTCTATAAGTACCCTAATGAAATCCTGGGATAACTTTTTCTGCGATATAGCAGCTAAATTAAGTTGGGTAAAGACACTGATAAGTATCGAAAAGCTGATTAATGCGAATATTGCTATCAGAGTTTTTCTCTTACCTTTATCAATAATTTCTTGTCCTATTTGCATCTTAATCAGGTATTTGGTTTAGTGTAACATTTCTTTTTAATTCATCAGGTTATTATTATCTATAACAAATTGCTATATTGGTTGTTAACACTGATAATTATTTAACATTTACATAGTTGTTAATCATATTAAATAAAATTTCTTTATTTATTGGCTTAGAAATAAAGTCATTACACCCATGTTTCATAGCCAATTGTTTATCTGCTTCTGTTGAATAAGCGGTTTGGGCAATAATGGGTAGTTGTGGAAATTTTGCTTTTATTTTTTCGGTTGCCTCAAGCCCACCCATTACTGGCATTTTAATATCCATTAAAATCAGGTTTATGTTATTTTCGTTGCATAAATTAACTGCTTCTTTGCCATTGATTGCATGAATTAGCGTAATGTTTTTGTCTGTAATTTCCTCAAATAAAGCTTCAATGTAAAGATAATTTACTTCTTCATCTTCGGCTACAAGTATTGTTAGTGTTTCATCTGTATTTGTTTCCTTATCAACACCTGAAGATGTATGTGTCGAATTTAAATCTGTTTTTTGTGCTTTCCTGTAGGGAATTGTTACATAAAATATGGAGCCCTTGCCCTTCTCAGATTCTACTGTGATATCTCCGCCAAGCAGTTTTGCATTTTCTTTTGAAATGGAGAGGCCTAAACCTAATCCGCCATGCTTTCTTGATATTTCTTTATCTTCCTGTGAAAAACGTTCAAAAATAATTTCCTGATTTTGTGGCGATACACCAATGCCAGTATCTTTAACATACAGTACCAGGTTTTTTCTTTTCAGGAAATATCCAATTTCTATAAATCCCTCATTGGTAAACTTCAACGCATTTTCAAGCAGGTTACTTAATATTTTGTTGAGTTTGCTTTTGTCAGAAATGATATAACTCTTGTTGTCTGGTAATTCCTTTTTAATATAAACAGGCACATCGCGTTCTCTTGCCTTTAAATTAAAAATAGAAAAAAGCTCCATTATCAAATCATTTAAACAAAATTCTGATTCAATGGGTTTTTGCTGCTTCGTTTCTAAGGTAGATATTTCCAATATATCATCGATAATTCTTAAAAGCTGGTAGCTGCTGTTTTGCACTATCCTGGAATAATACTTACGTTTTTCATGGGTAATATCCTCTTTATCGAGCATTTCAGAAAAACCAATAATACCGTTCATGGGGGTACGAATTTCATGTGACATATTATTCAGAAATTCAGTTTTTAAACGGTTTGCTTCTTCGGCTTTTTCTTTAGCATTAACCAGTTCTTTTATCCATTTATTGCGCTCTGAAATATCGGTGGCAATACTTAACAAGGCTGGGTTGCCTTTCCAGCTAACCTTTTTCACATACACTTCGAGTGGTATCCTGCTCCCATCTTTTCTAAAATGTTCAACCTCAAAAACCCCGTATCCGTTTTCTTTTATGGTTTGTATTCTTTTTTCGATGAGTTCAGCACTTTCGGGCACATCAATTTCCTTCAGGTTTAATGTCATATATTCTTCGGGCAAATACCCATGAAGTTTAAATGTTTTTTGGTTGGCATACAAAAAATGGCCGGCTTCATCGTGCACGGTTATTGAATTGGGGGCTGTATCTAACATATCACCCAATATTGATTTTTCTTCTATGGCATTTTTTTGGTCGGTAATATCAATGGACATTGCAAAAAACATTTCCACTTTGCCCTGGTCATTTCTGAGTGCGGTAACGGATATATCAAACCAAAGAAATTCGCCATCTTTTTTTCTGAGCCTTTTAGAAATCCGGTAATTGTTTCTTTTACCTTCATTTATTTCACGAATAAACGATATTTCTTTCTCATTGTCGTCGGGGTGAGAAAAATCTGTAAAGTTGAGCTCCAGGTATTCTTCTTTTGTGTATTTTAATTTTCGCAAAAATTCATCATTTACATCAATCTGGTCTCCTTTACCATCGGCAATTGAAATGCCTATGTTTGCGCAGGAAAAAATACTACGGAATTTTTCCTCACTTTCTGCTAGTGCACATATAGCTTTTTTTCGTTCGGTTAAATCTCTTGCTATACCAAAATAAAAGGTCTTTTCATCAATGATAAATTTTTTGCCGCTTATTTCAATTGGGATACGTATTCCTGTTTTGGTTATATGGGTGGTTTCAAAAATTCTTTGCTCTCCGGCCGGTACCTGTTTCCAAAAGTTGAGAAAAGCTTCAGTTGGAAAGTTGGGGTCTACCGTATCTATTTTGCTGCCTACAATCTCAGGTTTTGATTTTTGCAGCATCCGGGTAGCAATTTGATTGGTGTCTATTATAATCCCTTTATCATCGATGAGATAGATAGCATCTGAAGCTGTTTCGACCAGATGCCTATAACGAGCTTCGCTTTTCGACAATTGTTCAATCGCTTCTTTTTCTTTGGTAATATCGCGGGCAGTACCGTACATGGTAACGGGCTTGTTGTTGGCATCATGTATTACTTTTGCCTTAGCATGAATCCATCTAATCGCTTGATTATCATGCCTTATTATTCTGTATTTGACATCGTATGGCTTTTTGCTGCTCAGGCTATCATCAATTGATTTAAGAAGAAACTCCAGGTCTTCTTTGTATATGTGTTCCGTCCATGTTTCAATTCCAGGCACATCATCTTCAGGCTTTAGGCCATAAATAGACAGTAATTCTTTGCTCCACCAGGATTCATTAGTTTTTAAATTCCATTCCCAACCACCAACATGTGCTACAGCTTGAGCTTCTTCAAGGCGTTGTTGGTTTTTTCTTAATTGGGATTCAATATTTTTTCGGTCAGTAATGTTATTTGATAGTATCTGTACCCCGTTTATTTCTCCTTTAGCATTTTTAACTGTGGAAAATGTGCTAAGAAACCATTGCTTACCGCCCGGAAGCTCAATTTCATCTTCAA
>JAFGOZ010000347.1 GCA_016926235.1 Bacteroidales bacterium
CGCCCTCCCCGCGGGGCGGATGGTGCAGGGAACCGGGACGTGCATGGGGAGGGTTGGGAGGGGCGAGAATTGGAAATTCTGTGTTCTGTATGCTGTATGTACAATTGAATGTGCGATTGGCCATTTTCAATTAAATGAAAAATGCAACATGAGCCATTCACAATGGGCAATGTTTTCCCCCGTGCCCCGTCCCGCATACCGCATACCGCATTTTAACGCCCGAGTCGAAATCGACCAGCACGCCGTCCATGTCAAAATAGAGGATCTTCATAATATGGGTTGTTTATTATGGCATCTTTGTGGTTCATCAAAGTCGAATAATAACTTATCAGGATTGCTAAGGGCAGTCTAAGGGTTCTCCCGATATAAGACATAACAGTTATTTAATAACGGTAACGTGATAGCAGTATGTTCGCTTTTCTGCCAGTACATAAATTTTCCCTTCCTTCTGAAGGCGCTTAAGGATGCTTTCCAATTCAGCTTGTAATTTTGAATTATAGCCCCTTCGGCCATTGAATCTGGAATATGAAATATCAAACGAGCATCCGTAACAATGTGTGCTTGTATTTCTTGAGGCATTGACATTGTTATTGCATAATTCTTTCTGAGTTTGAACAGTTCGTGTCAGGGAACTTACTACAAAGTAATTTCGACCTGTTTTATCTTTAAACTGTTGTCCTATTTCCTGCAGTACTTCATACGCTTCTTTCGTTAAATAAGGTTTGGAATAATGTAACGTCCCTATTTTGTATCCATTACCGTTATTAACTTTCGATAAAGTTCCGTTTTCAATACATGCCTGTAATTCAAATTCATTGTGTATCAATTGCAAAGAAGCATTCATTGCTGCCTGCCTGTGAAGGTTATATGGATTGCTGGCAATGCTGCTGCCTTTTGAAAAAAAGTTGTGTCCTGGGCTGTTAAGGATATCGAGTCTGGCCAAAGCTATCCTAGCATAATTTTTAAATACAGAAATGATATTCGATTCATATCTGAAAACATATGCTACCGATATGGTTCCGTAAAACAGGAAAGCTGTTGAAATGATCAATATGGTTATTCGCTTGGCCAAGGTAAAAATTTGGATTAATTAATAGTACATAAAGATACATGTAATGTGTAAATTGAAATCACTTTTTTGACTTCTTCCTAATGCCTCTATATCAAAGTTGTTTGTCGAGAATTAAAGCGTTACATTTTTCTCATTATCTTAATAATTGATACACCTCATTTTTTCATGGGATTACTTATTGCTATTAAAAATCGAAAATTTTATGGTTTAGTCACAGCGTATGCCTATGGCTTCATCTATTTTTCTTGACTTAACAGCCTTAAAACGAAAGTTTTCTTTGGCCCGGATTACAAAAAATGCCTCTGATCTGTGTAAGCCATCAAGCAGCTTGAAAACTACATAGGCCTTATCCATAACATAGGTTGAATCGTGAATAATTTCAATTTCACCAAGAGCGTTTACGTCGTGTGATACATACCATCAGTTATATTAATAAAAATAGGTATGCTAACCCGCAGATCTATGATTGTATGCATTTTCACGGCACCTCGCGAGTGATTTCCTATTGCACGAGATATTGTGGATTGATTAACACTTTGATTTATGCCTAAGTGATTCAGATTATTCTTGTGAGCATTCAGACAAAGACAAATATTCCGCAAGCCATGTCTGCCAGTCAATAGACCAAAAAATAATTGAGCAAACTGATTCCAGTAATTTAAGCCATATGTGCGATAATCACAATTATATCGTTTGACGCATTTTTGAATCTTATATCGGTTTTCAAGCGACAAAACTTTTGCAAAAACATATTTACCAGCATTCATAACTTTGGTTTTGCCAAAGTTATCTTTCAAATCAAATCAAAAAATCAAAGAACGTCTTGTGTATATTGTTATTATTAAACTTACGGATTAAACATTTTTTATCGCATTACTAATAATCAGTGGTGTTATTTCATAATTTATTTTTTGAAGTTTGTTAAACTTAATTTTTTATATTTGAGTAGTAATTAATTTATGGGGAGATTATTTTTCACAATTTGCTAAATGATTCGCTTTAATGTTCATGTAATAGACACATCGTCTTTATACCTGTGGGATCGAATAATTGAATTTGTTTTAGTTTCTTTTTGATTTCATTGTCGGTGTAGATATAGACAAAATATGAAGGGTAATGCGATTATCCCCATTCTAAATAAATGATATGAAACGTGCTTGTCAGTTGTGTATTGTAATTTTATTATTGCTTTTGTTTACTTCCAATTCCGCTTTTTCGCAAATCGATAAAGAGGTTAATCGGATATTTATCTGGGATGTAACACAGTCGATGAAGGGATATGGAGGCACAGAAGATATCTGGGATGAGGTGAAGGATAAAATGATTGAAAGTATTAAAAACATTCCTACCAATGATGGGAATATCATTATAATCCCTTTTCAGGAACAGATTATTAAGCCAATTTTTAATCAACGAACAAGTGAGGCTGGCAAAAATAATGCAATAAAATTTTTGAATAACTTTAATAATAAAGATGTTACTAACACTAATATTTGTCGTGCATGGGATGAAGCTTTCGACTTTATAGATGCAGATAGGAAAAATTACATCTTTATCTATACCGATGGCTTACAAACCAGTAAAAGCCCTGGGTATGAACCAGAATGCCTTTCCAGATTAGCGGATAAATGGTGCAAGATGGCTTCTGAATACCGTGATTGTTATGGGGTTTACATCATATTAAAAAGCAGTGCAGGACTTCCCTCTAATTTAGAAAATGATATTTGTAAATCTTGTCCAGATCATTTTACGTGTTCTGAATCGGCTGATAGTATTATCACGGTTATAAATATTGCTCATCTTAATCCCGAGGTGCATTTAAATCTACGCGAGGATAATCTCGAGAAGACCCTTTATTTCGATTATCTTCATGATTTGCCGGATGATTTCAAATATAATGTGAGTGTTGGGGATAATGCATGTGGATTGCGTGTTGAGAATAGCACAAGCCTTCAGATTGCTAGGAATAAGGAATCTTTGATCAGGTTTGCTTTGCCATCAGATATTAACATGGAAGAAGAGGAAATCAATGATAGAACAGAACTTAGGTTTGAAATTACAAAGCAGATTCCGGGGTATCATATTGTATTTACTCCCCCAATAATCAGTATTATATTAAAGAATCGCCCTGAACGAGTTATAACAATAAAACCACATGAAGAATAAGAATATTACCTTTTTTTTCCTTTACTTAATTAGCTGCTTGTTTATATTACAGAGTTGTAGTTCAGATGAAGGTAGTGCATTAGGAAGTTTTAATTTTGGGAAGGCAGACTATTATAGATCTTTTTTGTGGTTACACGATAAGCCTGATACATTGATTAAAGTTTTTGTGGCGGAATTTAATAATGCCGCTCTTCAGGATAATGATCCTTCTATAGAACTTGAATTGATTCTTAAGGACGAGAATAAGCTAATAAGCGAATTAAAAGATATCGAGCTTTATTTGAACGATAAAAAGGTAGAGTTTAATCGTTTTAGAGTGGGATTAAATGATTTAAAAGAAAATAGGTTATTCTCTTTAAGCATAGTTTTCCTTCCAAATGCATCAAGAAAGCATTATTCAGGTTACATATCCGTAGTCTCCGCCAATAATATTGACAGGGTAAACGAGTCTGAAGTGAGCAACGGTTCAGAACCTATTGCGATTCTCCGCTGGGAAGCACAATATGCTATTGTTATCAACCCCTTACTCTTGGGCTTGTTGATTGTTACATCCATTTTGATTTTTGTTTTACTGATTTGGTTTTTACTCCTTAGAAGAAAGTTTTTTCCGGTATTTTCGGGTGGTCAGATATTAATATATTTTAGTTCCGAAGAAACTGACAGGATCAGTTTAAAAGGGCACACTCAGTGTTTTCTAGGAAAAAAGGGAGTGCCACATCAGTCTAAACTCAAAAAGATATTTCTTGGCACTTACACACATGGGTTAACTGACCTTGATATTATGATCCATATCAAACCTATTGCATTTAGTCTTCATCATGATAAGCATTTCAAGTCAAAAAGATTAGCTTGCATAGTTGAGTTTAAGAATATTGATGTGTTAATAAAGGAATACCCTGAGAACTTTGGGATATACGGCAAAGAAGTTCTGTATAATGATGCTAAATATAAAATAAACGATACCATATCTATTCAATATTTGAACAGTAGACATCAGAAATTTTCAAACGAATAAAATATAAACTTATGGGACACAAGTTAAAAAGAAGCCTCTTTATTGGATTGGGTGGTACTGGGATAAAATCAATCCTTGCAGTTAAACAACGTTTACTCGAAGTCTATGATCCAGAGAATATGAAGGATATTCCTCCAATGATCGAATTTCTTGGGTTTGATACCGACGAAATGGATAAAAGAAAAACGGAAAAAGGACTTTCGGTAGAACTTGAACCGGCTGAATTTGAAAAACTGTCAGTTCACAGTATTAAAGACACCTTTAAGGCTAATTCTCATATTAGGAAAAGAATTCCGTATGAAATACAGCATACAAGCAAATCAGCTATTCATTCGGGGGCAGGTCAGATTCGGGCATTGGGTACTCTTTCTTTGTTGGCGAATTATACAAAAGTAAAGGATGCACTTGTAACCAAAGTGAATAAAATTCAAAACTGGGATGCCGGTGGTAATCTTAATGATGATTGGGATACGAGTGGGAACGACATTAATATATTCATTATTTTATCTACATCTGGTGGGACTGGTTCTGGGTTATTCCTGGATATTGCTTACATAATCAGGGCTCATTGTAACTTGGATGAAAGCGATCGCTTATTCAGCTTTATCATGCTTCCGGAGCCATTTATTGGCAAAAAAGGAACAAAAAATGTTATTCCGAATGCATATGCTGCATTTAAGGAACTTGACTATCTTATGGAGTTTGATGGGTCGTCTAATTACCATATAGAACTTGACTACGGTTTGGAGAAAGGATTGGATAGATATATTATAGATGACCCGCCATTCGACTATATTTATGTGATCAGTAACCAGAATGAAAATGGGGTTATGTTCAATGATATTGGTACGCTGATTGACTTCATTGGCTATGCACTTTTTGTTACAACGGGTGCAGTTGGTGCTGCTGCTGATTCGATCTGGGATAATTTAAATGGAATGCTAATGAGTACATTTTCCATGGGAGGCCAAGTTAGTGTGAAAAGAGGACGTTATTTAGGTTTTGGGATCAGTGAGCTGTATTATGATGGCGATAGAGTAGCTGATCAGGTTGCTAACATTATTTCATCGAAACTACTAATTCAACTTCTTCAAAGCAGTCCTGGAGATGTTGATTCTGCAATAAATAATTATATTGAAACGAAAGGCCTTAATGAGTCAGGCACCTTAAATAATGATGTGATAGACAGAATTTTACTTGTTACAAAACCACCTGTTGAAGAAATTGAACCAGATGAACAAGCAATTGATAACCTAAATAATATCCAAACCACTTATATCAGCGCAATCAATGAGAAGATGCTCGTGCAGGCTAAGAAAAACTGTGATGATTTTATAGAGGAATCCAAAACTAACTTGGATGAATTTATTAAGTCGGCCCTATCTGAAACAAGTGGATTGGATTATTGCAAAAGGACGCTCGGCCAACTTGGGGTATATCTGAATACTGTCAAGTGGGAAATGGATAATGAGCTAAATCAGGCTGAAACTGAGATAAAGCAAATTCTACCCCATTTAAAAAATGCATTAGCTGATATAAAACTTTATCAGAGCAAGAGAAATTGGTTTTCCAGTAAGAAGAAATGGATTACGGAATCAATTTCATCCTTCTCAAATTATTTATTGAGGTTGGGAGTGCTGGAGCAAGAAGCAATAAGAAGAAGAGAAGCAAAACGGTTTTTTGCAAATCTAATTAGTAAAGTGGACACTGCCAAAAAGGAGCTGGACAATGTAGAAAAGTACGTTGCGGAAGCAATTACTATGTTGAGCCAGGAAATTTCAGATGTTAAGAACGCTAAATCTACACACAAACCATATTCCATTGAACTGTCGTATTATATAATCAAGCAATTAATTGTTAAAGAACCGGACTATATCAACTTCATCGGTCATATTAATAATATCGGCCAGTCAATTTTGGACTGGAATTCATTTGGCCCGACTAAGATCAAGGAGTTGGTTTTTAATTACTCTTCTAAGCAAAAGGAAACTTTAGACTATAGGACATCCACACTTGAAAAGGAACTTGAGAAACTGGATGATGATACAAGAAAGAAAATTGTTAAGAATCTTGATGAGATGTCAGCACCTGTATGCCAATACCGAAAAGGCTATGTCACAGGACAGACTGAGAGTTTGCACATCATTGGTGTTGAAAATGAAAAGAAAACACTATTAAAGGAGAAAGATCTTGGATTGTTATCTCAAATTCAAACCGGGCCAGAACCGACATTTTCTACCACTAATGATAAAAGACGTTGGCTGATTTTCAAGACTATTGCCGCATTACCTGGATTTGCCCTTACAAATTTTGATCAATATAAGGAAAAATACGAATACCGTAATAAACTCTCAAGACAGCATAAAGCACATATGATAAGTTTTCATATAAATGAAGGCTGGGAGGATCAGTTTCCAGAATTGATCCCTGATGTTAAGCAGGAAAAGGCACTCAGGTATTTCTCTCTTGCATTTTCAGATACCTTTAACTTAATAAAGAGAGAGAGAGGGAATTACTGGATTATGCTTAAAGTTGACGATGATGATATTGTTCATGCTAAGCATGGAGGCTGGGAGAAAATATCAGAAAGCCAGGACCGTATCAGAAATTATGAAATATTTGGATCAAATGAAGATTATATCAATAAGATTGCTTCCCAAATAGATAAGATTGAAAAAACCAAGGGTGAATCAGTCATCATACAGGAGTTAAATGACTATGTTGAAAGGCTCGATGCAGAGATTGAAAGGGTCACCACACATGAAATGAGCCGTCAGTTAGCAAGGGAGGTCGTAGAGATTAAAAAGTATATTAGAGAATTTTCGAAGAAATATTAGTGGTTCTTATTGACGCATTTACTATTCAACCTGTAATTTATTAAGGATGAAAATTATTAGGCCTTCTGTTATTATTGGTCTTGGGGAATATGGATCAAAAGCTGTTAAGATAATTAATAGTGAACGGATCAAGGGAAGAACAGATATTTTTAATCCGTTGATCAAGACCATATCCATAGATGCCAACAAGACCTTTCAAATCAATGAACAGATATTCCACCTGGAAAACTTAGCAGTAAGTTATAATGAATTCACCCCAGATTTTTTTGTAAGTAACAAGAAATGTTTCATTTCGATATCAGAAAAACTGAAATTTGAGTTTGAGAATTTGCTTAATGACATTCAATCAGTGGAACACCAGCCAAGTTTATTGAATCATGGCTATGAGCGGGGAGAACCTGAGATTATTTTGATTTCGAGTGCTTTTGATCCGGTAGGGTCATCCATCATACTCCCTTTGGTCGAAACGCTTCAAAAGGTGCATTGGAAATTTAGACTTAGTATGATTTTAATTCTCCCTGACCTAAGTTTTGAAAAGGATCTTAATATACGGAAATTGGAACATGCAAGGGCATTTACTTTCCTGACGGAATTGGATGCGGATTTGAATACCAGGGAGAATGTATATGGCATCTTTCTGATAGATAGTAAGAATGAAGGGAATAATACATTAAATTCATTTGATGTCTGCCTGAGTGTTTTACCTGATTTTGTGAACCATTTAATATTTGACAAAGTCTTTACATCTACTGATTATACAGATATTACAGGTCTGCCAATACAGGATTCTAATAAATATGCTCACTATTCATCATTTGGCTATAGCAGGTTAGTTTATCCGCATGAAGAGATTTTCAATCTGACAAATTTGTCAGTCAGGCATAGATTACTCTCAGAAATTCTGGCCTCAATTGAGATTAGAATGACAGGGGATAATAAGTTTTCCAGAGAGCTTATTGGGTCTGATGTTAAAACTTTCATTAAGTACAATAACATTGACAAAATCGTTAAAAGGGTAAGCAGTAATGGTGAAAGGGATAGTTTGTTTACCACATTTTCACCCGGAGGAATTGTGGGTGATGGTAATATTCCTGCGGAAATTTTTTTTGATGCACTTGATAAAGCAACAGATCATTACGATTTAGATACTTTTCGGCAAATCAAGATGGATCTGGAAGAAAACAGAAAGATAATTCTTCAAGAGCACACAGGGCTGATCTTTGACTTTCTTCGTGAAAAAAACGAGGAAAAGCGGGATGAAATTACCCCATATACCGAATCATTCTTTAGTTATTTAGGGGGTAATGACTCTTTATATTTATCAGATGAAGAGATAAATACTGAAATCCTTAATATGCAATCAGTTTCTGAGTCTGTGATGGAATTTTATAGAGAGAAACTTGGTTTGAAATCAGCCGAAAGAAAGTTGCAAAGCCTAAATCAGGATCTGAAGAATAAAGTTGGATTATTGAAAGATTTGAAGGCAAAATCTGATGTTGAACCAAACATTATCGAAGAGTGTGCGAATGATATACAGCAACTAACAACTGAGAAAGAAGAACTGGAGAAAGCCATTCGTGATATTGAGGTCAAGATGATGGATAGTTCTGTAAAAAAGAACCTGATACTACAAGATAAGGATAAATTCCTTGAACAAGAATCAAGTACAAAAGAAAGAATTCAGACAAAAGAAAATATAATCCGTGAGAAGGAGATTGAACTTTCAGAACTAAAGGAAAAAAGCAAGAAAGTCTTTAGGAGGTTACTAATAATCTATCCATTGATTATTGCCTTATGTGTCATTGCATTTTTTATTGCATCAGGGATTTTGTCATCTTTCTGGGAGACTCCTTTCAATATTCCTATATCACCCATCTATTTTTGGATAATCTTTACAACTGTTTGTGCTTTTGTTTATTTCATTTGGGCAACTATCATTTACAATAAAAAAGTGAGTGCTCCATTGAAATTTTTAATTACGGAGTTAAAAAGCATGCGGTCTGAGAGAATACATATGATGCACAACCTGATCAATGTAATTAATGAAAGGTACAAAAATGAATTTGAACATAGAGTTCATGATATTGCATCAAAATGTTTAACGGATATGAATAACTGGATTGATAATGTTACAGGACTATTAAGGACATTCATAGATAATATTAAGTCGCAAGTTGAAACTGATAACGAATATATCGCAGGACACTCTTTTGAATTATATGAGTTTAATAACAAAGCTATTGTTGACAGTGAATATTGTGCTTCAATAATGCAAGAAAAGATATTGGATGCCCAATTATTCTTTTCTCGACCCCTCGAACTTGCAGACAGAGCAACTAAAATAGGGGGAGTCCCACTTATCAATTACATGATTAAATCAATCAAAGGGAATCAATCCATATTGGAAAACCTTGTTTCAGATATGGATAAATATAATGAGATCCTGTATTCATTCATCCACGATAAGACTATTTATGAGGTTATGTTCGTTGGTGAAAATAAAAGGTCTGATTCACAAATTGAGGCAGACTTTAAGTATTTACTGAATTCTTCATCACCTTGGATCAAGATTTCAGCAGAGAATATTAATGACGAATCAGTGTACTATTCTAACCTCTACCTTGATTTAGCAAATAAAAAATTAGATCAGAGTGTAAGAAAAATTATGGAGTCTCTAAGCAATGGAGATACTCAATATCATGATGGTAGTCAGTACGAAATTTCCCATATGGGATTAAGGGTTGGTTTCCCTGCTTTTACCATTAGCCAGATCCAGTATTATGAAGAAGAACTCAAATTTCTTTGCAATGATGAAAAACGCGAAGATCCTTATAAACGGGAGTCCTTTTACACTAATCCTGCAAATTCCAAATATTCACTCTTCCCGGCTTATTTTTCCGGGGGCAAATCTATGATTGCTTATGACATAGCTAGCTTGGCCATAGGGCTTTCTATTTTGAAGAAGGAAGATAAAAAGTATAAATATAAGAAATACTCTTGGGATACCTATACTGACTTATGTGGATTTTTACAGACAGAGGAGGGAGGTAATGTATTCGATGAATTAAAGGACATATTGGAAGAAGTTAAGTTAAAAGCATACAATGACCAAGAATATGCTAAAGAGTTAATTAGTGTGCTTAGAGAATATTTGAAAACTCGACATGGTTCTGATTCCCAGCAGGAGGTAGTTATTCAGGAGTTTATTTCATCTATAAGCAGTTTCTGATGGCTGAATATGGTTGGAAATGGAGAGAATAATATTTCTAAGATATGCAAACAATAAGTAGTAAGGATATAATTTTTATCATCAATCCTAATTCTGGGAAAAAGCAAGGTTCAAAATATGTCAATAAGATCAATAAAATAGACCCCAACATTTCATCTGTCATTACAGCCAATTTGAATGAGATGGATAAGGTTTTTAAAGAGAATATTGAAAAGTTCAAAGTATTTATAGTTGTTGGTGGCGATGGCACTGTAAATGAGGCATTAAGATATTTGCATGAGAGAAATGATAAGTTTCTTGGAATAGTACCTGCTGGCTCTGGCAATGGATTTGCCAGGGAACTTGGATTCAAAAAATCAATTAAATCTTTAATAGCAGATGTTAGCAAAGCGGAGTCAGTATTAATTGATGTTTTCACTATAAACAACAATAAGGGCATCAATGCAGCCGGTTTAGGATTTGATAGTTTTGTAGCTCACGATTTTCAAAATAGAAAGGGTAGGGGCTTAATTAACTATATTATTTCTACTATTAAGACAATCTTTATTTTTAAGCCATTTTATGTGCAATTAAATGTTGATAATATACATATCAATGATAAGTTTGTTATGATTACTATTGCAAATACAAGGCAATTTGGAAATAATGCATTAATAGCACCTAATGCTAGGCCTGATGATGGAATATTAGAACTAGTTCTAGTTAAACCATTGCCATTCTATCTGTATCCATCATTTGTAATAAAACTTTTCAGCGGAAAACTTAAAAACTCAAAATATATTACATATATTGGAGTGAAGAAAAACATAGAAATCAAAACAGAATTTAGTAAATATCACGTTGATGGTGAACCTAAGCTTTTTGAAGATCATTTATCTGTTGATTTATTGAGGCAAAAAATCCGAATAATTAAAACTTCACACAATGGTTATAAGATAAAATCATAAAAGAGCCGTTGCTAAGCCATCAGGTATATACAGCATAGTATTTTAACTATTCCAAATTTATTTAGCAAAGAAGAACCATATTTTATTCAATGGCACAAATTAATAAGTTAGAATATTGTAATTGTTAATTAATGGAAAAGAAAAAATGTCAATTCTGTTTAAGTGATATCCCGAAGGACGCTAGAAAGTGTTTGCATTGTTTGGAATGGCAAGAAGAACAGCATGCGATTTTACCATCCCCTGTGATGCAAAATAGCTATTTGAATTTCTTAATTCGATTTCCAAATGCAAAAAAAGCATTTCAACTCTCCTTAGTTGAGAAAATACCATTCCATTATGGTGTATCTATTCTTATAATTGGTGTGATTTGTTTCGTACTGATGCAACTATCCTGGTACAATTATAATGAGGACGGAATATATTTGGTGTCATTCTTATTATTTACACTACAAATGATAATTTCATGGGCAGGCTTAATTTGGGTATACAGAATGATAAGCAAAAATTATATTTATTTTATAAAATTATCATCGTTAGATCAGGCATCTTCTGAACAAAATTTTATAAAACATCATGACAGAATATTTCATAAGTGGTATAGCCTTCTTTTTGGTATTCTTGTTGGATTAATTGCAGCAGCAGGTGATTATATTGTTGGCACGCCTTTTAAAACAGAAGAGGCTAAACTTATATTCGCAGGATTTGAATTCTTAAATATGTTTTTTGCGGGGGCAGCGATATATAGTATGTTAATGTTTGCATTATTCATTCATCAAATAAGTTCTTATACTGTTGATAAAGCAATTAGCTTAGATAAGAATAATACAATTAATAATATTGGTAGTATTCATTTAAGAACATCAATTTTAGCCATTGTACCATTATTTTTTGGGGTTATTGCAAAACTCTTTGGAAGTTGGAGTTGGGATACACTTATTATAATTTGGTATGTTTCTTTTTCAATAGCAATAATAATTTATATTTATTGGCCAATGATGAATATACATAGGCTTATGAAAGGAGATTTAGAGAGTCAGTTAAGATTAATTCAGAACAAAATACAGAAGACGCTAATTGAAATTAATCATAATCCAAGCTCAATAAATTTTAGTAGGTTAAATGAATACAGAGCACTTGAGAAATCAATTTCAGGTGAAAATACATGGCCTTTCGATACAAAAAGTTTAGCTGCTGCTTTCTTTGCAATTATCTTTCCTATTATCTTAATTATCATTGATAAATTTTGGAATGCTTAAAATGGTGATCTTGAATAGAATTTACAATTTAAAAATTTGCGTCATAATAAGAGATTGTATTAGCAATCAGAAGTTTAAGCCAATTTTGGATATTTGATCTCATTAAATTCACTAACAAGAAAGAGAAATAATTTAGTTCCCTGATGGTTATTAATTGATTCAAGAAATGGCCAGAGTTCTAGCAATTTTATTCCTTCCTTTAATATATTTTTATCTGCTGAATTTCTTTTCTTTAATACTCCGTATAGATTTTTCAGGTTCTTGCCAAAGTATGTATTTAATTGGTTTTGCTTTAAGCGGGTTTATCTTTTTTATTTTCTTCCGAAGGATTTCTTTCTTGGCTACGTTCGAGCATGAGTTTACGCATAATCTCTGGGCTGTTTTAACATTAAGAAAGCCTATTGCTTTCCAAGTTACTAAAGACCAGGGTGGCGTATATTATTTTGATGGAAGAAGTAATGTAATGATTGCTTTATCACCCTATTTTTTTCCTACTTTTAGTTTTTTCCTTTTGTTGTTGTATCTTATTATTAGCCCTTCATTTTATATCTGGTTCTTCCTGATCCTTGGAATATCTTCAGGATATCACATGGCAACAGACCTGAGGGATTTTCATTTTAAACAAACCGATCTCAGGGTTTATGGTGTTATCCCTTCATTAATATACATATTATTTTTCAACATAATCATGTATGGTCTGGTGTTAGGATTTGTATCAGCCAGGTGGAGGGGGATGTGGGCTTTTGCTAAAAGTGGAATAATTGATATTATCAATCTTTTTTAATTGTAAGGATTTTATTGAGTAGATCAAATTATATATAACCATCTTTATGAATAATAAAGAAAGGAAATCTGCCTAAATTTTATCTGTTGGGAAAAGGGGGTAATTACATTCAGTCATTTTTTTGTTACTAAATTATTTTTTCTAGCATTATCTGAATTATTACAGGCAATAGTGTAATCATAATAATATAAATTGAGTTCCATATCGCTTTAAAACCAATAGGTAAACTTTGTAAACTCGAAATCTTTGCTTTTAA
>JAFGOZ010000348.1 GCA_016926235.1 Bacteroidales bacterium
ACAATTTTTAACTGGATTAATATGGGTAGATCTAGCTTAAATTGTGCTACCTGAAAAAATGAGGGTTTTTCACGGTTAACTAATTATTTAAAAGGCAAAAGTAATGAATTTATTGAACCTGATTTCATTAAAATAGTACGGCAACGGTTAGCCTTCCGGTTTTAATGGTCATAGCCTGAATACTACTGCGAAAGGAAGTAGCAACAAATGACCTTTTAGCAAATGGTTTAATTTATGTTATTGTTCTCATTATACCAACATATCGCTTTGTCTTCCAATTCTTTCAAAAAGTTATTCTTAGCTTCACTATAATCCAGTGTATCTTTAAAATCTCTTTTTGACAGAGTTATTTTAAAGTTTTTGTATGTATTCTTTTCTGAATCATGGAATCTGAGATAATCTCTCAATGCTATATGTCTGATCCAATCATAACTGTTCATTTCAAAGGCATGCACATGAAACTTTCTATTTTGGTCATAGTAAGGGAAATCATCATTGAAATCAATTAATTTTAATTTGAACCCATCAAAAAATACAAAGAATCTGCGATTTTGAGTTACTTGTTCAAACTTCCTTACATATGTATATCCCAGCGAGGTAATCGGATTTATTAAATCATCCAATTGTTCCTTTTTAGGCAAACCAATTAAAATGTCAATTATAGGTTTGGCCAACAAATTGTCAATTGAGGTACTTCCAATATGCTCAATGCAAGGAGTTACAAATCCTATTGCTTTATATATTCTGTCACTTTCAGCTTTAAAGAGTTCTTTCCATAGAGGATTATAATTTTCAATGATGATATGCATCCTATGACTTAGTGATTTATTGTAGTTTTCGAAATTGCTGCATTTGTTTGTTATAAACTGGTTGCTACCGTCAGCAAAAAAAAACAGCCGTTTGTTAAATATACTACTTTTTCAAAGAGAAAAGGCTATTAGCCCTTAGTTATTAGCTGTTAGAAGATTGTTTTGCCTACAGCCAACGGCCAATAACCTACAAAAAAATTTCTATACATCAGCGCTTTACACGATGCCCAACGGGACTGCGCCCAACGAGGGATTTGTCTGTAGATTTTATTGCCTTTCTATGTAGTCTTTTGTAAAATCTGTGATAGCATCTCCCCGGTTAGGTACGACAAAGTGAGGTATTACCCCCCGATTTAAATCCTGGCCTCCAAATTGGACAAATCGTTTTGGTGCGATATGAAACTGCAGTCCTGTATTTGGCAGGGTGATATACCAAAAGTCGCCGTAGTATTCTATGTTTCCTCCGGTTTCTTCTCCAATAATAATACCTAAGGCAATTTCTTTAAATAGCCCGGCAAATGTAGCTGCGCCGCTATAAGTGCCGGCATCGGTCAGTAAAAATAGTCTACCTTTAAACCTGAAAGGATTGTTATGTGGTGTAACCTGATCCGGCGAGTAGGTCACCAGTTCATTTACAGGATAATCCTTGTATGTCTCATATTTTTCATGATATTTTTCTTTATAATAGTTCAAAAGGTCTTCACTTACCCTTGTCTGGATTGTTTTATACTGAGCATAGGGTTTATCTGTCAAATAGTTCATCAGGGAGTCTATTACAATACTTCGGCCTCCTCCGTTTCCACGAATGTCAATGACCAGGTTATTAATCTCGTGTGCTGCAATAACAGGGAATATGCTATCTGCAAATGCACAAAAACCGTCTAAGTCTGCAAATGATTGTATGGTAAAGAATGCAGTTAGGGTACTATCATCAATGGTCAGTGAATAGCGTATATCTGGTTTTTGTATTTTTTGTTTCATATATGCCAGAAACCGTTCGTTTGTGATTCCTTTTACTGAAATCATTATCTCTTTTTCTGTACTATCTTTTATGCCCAACTGATAATCTCTCTCAAAGTTATAAACCATCCAAAGCAGGGTGCGAAAATAATATTCTACCATACTGTTCTTTACTGTCTTTGAACTCCCTCCGGTAAGTTTTCGCATTGTATCAAGTAATTCATGAGAAGGAATCCCGTTTATTCTGGTTATCTCTTCTCTTCCTTTAAAAAGGGAACTATCTTCTCCAAAATACTCTGTAATAAAAATTGTATTGTCATGTATAGTTATATTAAACGGAAAGGCTAAACCGCCTGACATCATATATTGCTTTCTTTGGTCAATTGGACATAAAACATTACTATGGCCGTCATTTAAGGTGGCTAATAAGGGAGCTATGATCAGATAAAATTCGTTTTGGGTCATACCATCATGGACCTGAGTTTTTACCTTGTTGGCATTTTCTTTCCATTTGTCCATTATATTTTTATCGAGTAAAACAGGATGGATTGATACTACTTTTTTTAAAAAATATGCAAAATCTTCTTCCAGTTGGTGTTTTGAAAAGGTTTCGTATTTTATTTGTCCAAAACAAAGGGCAGTAAACCATAGCATTATTGATAATGTCTTTATCCTCATATTATATTACTCTAGTTTAACAGATAATATTTTAATTCTCAAACTATGTGCCGGCATGCGCCTTCAGGTTTCCGGAGCCAAGCCAGCAGAAGACGATACCTAATCAATTCTTTTTTCTAAAAGTCAATCCCCCAAAATCAATAATATCATAATTTTCATCTTCTGTAAACCTTACGGTAAAACCAAATCCAGCACCCAGACCACTGGTAATGGCATATTCTTCGGAGACTACATTTAAAGGAAAGGCAAATTCGCCTTCGTAAGCGATTAATTTCAACATTAATACTTTATCATTGTCTAAAAACAATTCTGCTCCTTTAAATTTTGTATCTCCTACCAGTAATTGATAACCATAATGTTCATAATTTCCAACTTCTTTGGTAAAAACCGAGGGGTCAAAAGTATTCAGTTTGTACCCTAAACTCGATTCTTTACTTCCTTTTTTATAAAACAGAATATGAAAATCATTATAATCCATAAAACAATATCTTTCATTCTCTTTAAAAGACAAGGAATCCTGCCCCACTTTTTTGCAAGGTACAAATTCATTTTCAGAAAGTGCTTTTAGGATATATTGTTTACCATTTTTATCAATTACAAGGGTACCATTTTCCAAAGAAACTGTTACATATGAAAATCCCTGGGAATAATCTCCGGTATGTTTCGTTAAAATTTCGTCCGGCACATCAATGGGCTTTATTTCATGATGTATTTCTTTAATTACCGGTTGAGGAATAATGTCGGCAACACTTAATCCGAATTTATCTATGAAATTGAAGGAGAAATCCCTTTTAAGCGATTCGCCTTCTGATGAGTTTATTAAAATTATAGCCGCGGTATTTTTTTCCGGGATTAAACATATTTCAGCATGTCCTGTAACCGCGTCACCTGCATGGGTAACGGCAAAAACAGAGTCATTCTTAAACATAAACCATCCCAGTCCTTTTTTATTGGACTCAATTATAACATTACCACTCTGGAGGGTAAACATTTCCCGAATGGTTGAGGTATTTAACAAAGAGGAGTTACTGCCATTATAAGCATGCATTAATTCTTTCGCGTATATAATAAAATCATTGATGCTGGTGTAAATGCCACCGGAGGCAATATCCCTGAATCCATACTCATGCATGCTTTCTCCCCCGGAATATACTCTGGTCCTGCCTTTTAAGGAATCGGGTAAGAAGCCCGAATTATTCATTCCTAAAGGTGAAAGAATATTATCATGAATATACTCAGGATAATCCTGCCCACTCACCTGTTTTATAAGATGTCCTAGAATATTATAGGCCGAATTGGAATAAGATTCAACCAGACCCGGAGGATATAATAAAAAGGACTCATTGATATATCCCAGCACATCAGTATATTTACCGGAACCCAGATCGGCGTTTTTCAATACATCAGTCTGAATTCCCGAGGAATGTGTGATAACAGACTTTACCGTCAGATTATCAAGATTCTCATTTCTGATTAATGGACTAAACTGAGGCATGTATTTATGCAAAGGTTGATTAATATCCAGCAGTCCTTTTTCTTGAAGTTGCATTATGGCAAGGGCAGTAAATGTTTTTGTGGCTGAAGCAATGTTAACGACAGTATTTTCTGTCATTAGGATATTATTGTCTTTATCAGCATAACCAAAACCTTTTTTTAGGATAACGGTATCGTTAACAATAATTGCAACGCTTACGCCAATTATATTGTCCGATTCCATTTTTTTGATGATTAATTCCTCACATTCATTGATCAGATCAGAATAACCAGAATGGTTCTGGGCAATTAAATTGATCATTAGGAAATTCAGACACAGGATCGAGAACAGATTAAATAATACACTTTTTTTCATATTTGTTTTTTTATTTCTTAACCTAAAAGACGATAAATAAAAAAAATGCTGCATTTAATCTTATTATACTATAAAGCCCAGGAGTTACGTTGAACTTAAATGGAGGGTCGTTAGCTATTAGCTGTTGGTTGTTAGCTGTCAGAAGTTTTTGTTTTGCCAATATCCAACGACTAATGGCCAATAACCTTTTTTATACATACTCTTAACATTTAATTTATAATAGTCTATATTTTCTTTTGGTTATTATAGGCCTCTTCTAATGTTTGAAATTCAGCCTGTTTTTTATATTTATCAACCTGTTCTTTAATTCTGTTTATTTCTTCTTCTGTTTTGGCTGCACTGGCATCTTTTGCCAGTTTTACATACACTTCATTTGAACCGTGATTATTTAAAAAAATCAATGGCGCAATATCATTGAATAAATCACATTCCTTGTAGGTTAAAAATACGATATTAGCAATCTCCATGGCCGGTTGCGTTGAATGTCCGAAGTTACTAATCAATTCACTAAGAATAACGTAAGTGTCAAAATTATAATTTGATTTTTTTGCATAGGTCTCAATCACATCTATGGATTGATTATGGAATGTAGCTTTTCGATTAATCTGTTTAATTTTTTTAAGAGCATCTTTTTTCGAGATAGAGGCAATAGAATCTGCAACAGAGAAATCCGGATGTTTTGAAGGTTCCTGGGCAATACTCTTATTTGATACAGTAAACAAACCTATTCCAATTAATCCGAAAATAACTGTTAAAATCGTTAGTTTTTTCATAGTATTAGTTTTTAAGTTAAATAAGTCAATTGTTTGTTCAATAATCTGTTTCGTGAAAGTGAAAGCAGACCGATCACTCTTATTTTTTCCCGATGAATTATTTGGGAACTCTTTTAGAAAATCAAAATCCAATGCGACTGATATAGCTCTGATTGTATAACCACGTGGTGCTACAATACCGGCTTCTATCCTTTGTATTGTCCGATAAGACACTCCGCATTTCTCAGCAAGTTCGGATTGTGTTAATCCTTTTGCTTTTCTGATTTTAACTAATTCATTTCCAAATTCAGGTTGATTCATTTGAAACTTTTATTATCGACAAGTTATATTTAACTTAAAACCTTTTCACATCATTGATAGGTATTTTATGCGACCTTTAAACGACATTATGACGACACTTTTGGTTCGAACGTATATTTTTGGTGCTAAACGTAAGCCATAAAAGCCATTCGTTTGCTAAATATACTACTTTTTCAAAGAGAAAAAGCTATTGGCTCTTAGCTATTAGCTGTTAGAAGCTTGTGTTGCCAATAGCCAATGGCCAATAACCAATAGCCGCTTTTACAAAAAATCCCGATACATCAGCGCTTGACACTATACCCAACGGTTTATTTTTTTTTCATCTGTTTATAATTTATTTTTAATGGTCAGATGGAACATCCACGAAGCTTTTACCTGAGCGGATGATTGTCGTTTATA
>JAFGOZ010000349.1 GCA_016926235.1 Bacteroidales bacterium
TAAGTACAACCGAGCTGTAAAAACGATAGACTACGATAAGCAGTCATTAGCGACACCGCGACATATTGTATACTCTGGATTACGGCTAAGACCTTTGATATCGCCGATATACATCAGGTCTCTTACTATCTGTGATACAAGAATACTATCCAGAAGGCAAAAAAAAATTCATATGCATGTCGTGGCAAGATATGTCAATAATTATTTTAAATAATACATATCTTTTTTATCATCTGATATTCAAAATCATTATATTGCTACTTCAACATACTTCCTAAAAATATCTTTATGATACGAGGTTAGAATAACAATCAAAGTTATCATTTCAGACGCCATAATTATTGCCCATATAAATGTATCCGGTAATAGTAAAGATATCAAGAAAGCTACTGGAATTAATATTATAGTTGTTCTTAATATATTGATAACAGTTGCGCTTTTAGCAAACTCTATTGATTGGAAATAGGAAGCAAAAAGGAAATTACTCCCAAGAAATACGTAACCCCAGACATATATTCTTATTGCTTCCTTTGTTAAATTCATTAGGGAAGCATCCATTTTCCCGGAGCTATATATACCAATTATCTGCTCCGAAAAAACCAGTATTGATACTATCAAAAAAACAATGACTAGTAGACTATTACCTATCCCCAACCATAAAGTTTTTATCATTCTGTTTACTTTGTTCTGACCAAAATTAAAACTTATAATCGGTTGAATACCCTGCGAAATACCTATTATTATGGAAAATATAAACATAGAGATGTTATTGACAATTGCGAATGCGCTAATGCCAAGAGTAGAGTAAGTCCTTGCGGCAACATTGTTCATCAAGAACATTGAAACAGGTAAAAATATATTACCGATAAATATCGGTATGGCATTGATAAATATTTTGTTATCCTCTTTGAAATTAAATTTAGGTAATGTGAATTTTAACCGTCCCTGTTTTAGAATAAAATGAAATAACAAAACCGCTACGCCTGTTACTTGTGCCAGCCCTGTTGCCAAAGCAGCCCCTTTAACACCCCATCCGAATTTAAAAATGAATAACGCATCCAGCGGAATATTAAGAAGGCTGCTCATGATAGTCGCGTACATTGCAAGATTAGGATTTCCGTCATTTCTTATCACACTTGTCAAAGTCATATGCATTGTAAAAAAGAAAATGAAGTATAGAATTATTGATAAATAATCAACTGCAAGTTGTACCGTATCCGGGGTAGCTCCAAGTAGCAGAACAATTTGATCCGAAAATAGGAATCCCACAATCATAAATATAAAAGCGAGCACCGTATTGATCAGAAAAATATTTGAAAAAATCTTATTCGCTTTTTCGTATTGCTTTTGACTTAAATATATCGAAATAATGATGGAAGCGCCTATAGCAAGAGACATACCGATTGAATTCGCAATCATCATAAAAGGTATTGTCAGATTTACGGATGCCAGAGCCTCACTTCCGACCCCTCTTCCAATAAATATGCTGTCGGTTATAAAATAAGCCGACAATATTAGCATCATTGCTATTGAAGGTATGGTATATTTCCAGAATAAGGAATTAATATTTTTTTCAACCAATTCATCGATATTTTTCACTACTTCTCCTAATATTTATTAATATTCTTCTGCTCAGACTATTATGTATTTTAGGAACCCCTTTTATTTCATGCGGTATTTTTTTATCTTATACCTGATCATTCTTTCGCTGATTCCAAGCTGATTTGCTGCCCTTGTTTGATTATTACCGGTTTCATAAAGGGCCTTTTTTATTAGACACTGTTCCAGATGGGCAATGGATTCCTTGAGAGTCCCTTTGTCAAATGAATCAGAATCCCCGGAAAGTTCTGTATTTGAAAAATGAAGATCCGAACTCGATATGGACGACCCTCTACATATCACAACAGCCCTCTCCATAATGTTCTCCAGTTCCCTTACATTTCCGGGATAATGATATTTCATAAGAAGATCCCTGGCTTCCGAAGTGATTTCATTGATCTCTCTGGCAATCTCTTGTACAAAACGATAAAAAAATGGTCTATTAATAACGGGATGTCAACCTTTCTTTCCCTTAGAGGCGGTACTGTTATCTTTACCACATTAAGCCTGTAATAAAGATCTTCTCTAAACAATCCTTCTTTCACCATTGTGAAAAGATCTTTATTGCTGGCGCTGATTATTCTGACATCGGAATTGATAGTGAGGTTTCCACCTACCCGCTGAAATTCACGTTGCTGAATAAATCGCAGTAGTTTTACCTGAAGGGGAAATGGCACCTCGCTTACCTCATCTAAAAACAATGTCCCATTGTCAGCCTCCTCAAACCGTCCGGGTCTACTACGTATTGCACCAGTAAAAGCACCTTTTTCATGTCCAAAGAGTTCACTTTCCAAAAGATTTTCCGCAAGTGCAGCACAGTTAACAATGACCATTGGCCTCTCCGAGCGAGGGCTTAGATTATGAATGAGTCCGGCAAGAAGCTCTTTACCCGTACCACTTTCCCCTTGCAATAAGACTGTGGTCTTACTGATATGGGGACGGTAAATATTCAAATAACTCCTGAAGTGTGATATTTTCCATGGATCACAAACCCACCCAAACCTTGGATACGAGAATACTATCCAGAAGGGAAAAGACATAATTTATGTGCATGTCAAGCTATTCAAAGTTTAGATCATTTGATTTCTCCTGCCTAGACCGTAATAACCATCCCCTGATTTGTTAAAATATAGTTGTGACTTGTATTGTAATCCTCAACGTAACTTCGATTTTAACTTCTACATAGCGATAATGGCGAGTAGCCTAAACATTTAAACAATCAGAATATGAACATGTTACGTTTGAATGCCGATGTTGGGTCAATTTTCCAAACCTATTTCCAGTAGAAGCGGTTTTGTATTCTCAGAATACTATACTCTGTTTTTGAAATCACTTTTGAATTCATTTTTAATCAAGATAACCCTGATTAGATTCACCCATCAAATTGAAAAGGAAATTTTTATGATCGGAGAAAATGGTTTAATACTTTGATAATAGTTGACCGTACCCTTGAATCTTATCCTTGATGTGTGCCAATCTTAACATCCTCCACATTGTTGCCTGATTACTGGTGACAACAGGTTTTTGCAGATCGGTTTCCAGCTGATCGATGATTTCAAGCGTGTGGAGATTTGTGCAGCTTATAAATATCGCCTCACTATCGGGGGCATCTACATCTCTTACCAGATGGTATATTGTTTCCTTGGAGACCTCCCCTATATCAAAGCCGCCCTTCCCGAGCCACTTGGCATTTACAACCTTTATTCCATGGTCTTCAACAAATTTCATTACGGTCCTGGATACCGGTTCCACATAAGGCGTAGCTATTGAAACTTTCTTAATCCCCATTGCAAACAGCGCGTCCATTACCGAGGTGGTTGTGGTGGTTGTGGGAAGATTTCCATTTCTCTCTTTCATTTTCTTTATAAGTTTTTGATCATATCCGTATCCGCCGATGAAGCTGACGCCTGTCCCCATCATGGCAACTACAGCAGGTCGCACGTGAGTAATGATCTCGGCTGCATCCGCTATATGCTCATCGGCCTTTTTCAAGCGTGAAACAACTTCTTCATTGGTGCTTCCTCCGATAAATGTAAACCTGTGATAATGACAGGACACTCCTTCGGGTGTAATAAGTTGGAATTCTGGCTCTGATGCCACTATTGCTGAGGGCATCAATATCCCAAGTCTCGCTCTCCATCCATACATATCAATCTCCTTTGTTACCAAAATAAAGCTAAGTTTTTATCAAGTACCAGGTAGTGTAAAATAATTTGTGTGAAATTTAAAAGGGTATAAAAAAGGGCGCTTTTCCTTTATAGAGGTTTTAGCCAAAAACCCAATAAGAAAGGAGAAGCACCCATGAAGATA
>JAFGOZ010000036.1 GCA_016926235.1 Bacteroidales bacterium
AGGAGAAAATGTTGTCGCCTGTAATCGTCCATAGAATTCTGCGGAACATTACAAGAATATTTCTAATATATTTATTCCTGATCAATAAACCGGTTCAGGCACAAACCAAGCTCTATCTTCGTGAAAAAACTAACTCAGTAAAGGATTTATATTTACTGATTCCTGGAGGTGTAATTAATGGTGACAAGGTAGAAATACGTATTCGTCACCTTGAAGAATCTAATACTATTATTTGGGATAAAGGAAAAAACAGAGATTTATTTAAAAGAACTCCATGGCAAATAGTTAAAAGCATTCTTTTTACCCCGGTAAAAAATCGTTTTTTAACAGGGGGAATAATTGATGGTAGTTTTCGTCAATACCTTGATAGTAAATATGAAATAGAAAAAAATATCATAACATTCACGGTATATATAGGCAAAGGTACTGTTATTAAAGAAAAGTCATTTTTATATATCAAAGAATTAATATTTCAATCAGCTCAATGTGGTGAATTTGTTGTAGAATACAAGTCAACTTCGATGAAAAAATGGAGTAAAGTATTTGAAGAACAGCAGATTCTTACAACGTTTTCCGGGAAGTTGAAGAAGGAATACAAATATTTTGTACAGGAAAAACAGTCGGTAAATGGAGTTTGTGATATTACTATGTCCTTAGGAAAGGAGGTGCTCCTGGACAAGGAAATGAGTAATATAGAATTTCAGATAGATATGAATTCCCAGATTTCTGAATTTAATTCTGTTTCTGAAAATGCTTCTTTAGTATTTGTCAATGCCAGGCCAATCAATTATAGCACTGAAAGGGGAAAGCATTACCTTAAAATTATTCTGCAAAAGTCAGAACTTAAAGAAGTTGCAGGAACTGACTTGAATTTTGAATTAAATGGAATTCCCTTGAAGTTATATTCATCGGGGAAAGATTCTGATAAAGTAATTTTTAAATTGAATTTAGTTAAATACCAGACGAAAATACAATTGGATAACAACATATCAATTCAACGAATCCAACTGATAGATCACCAGATGATTCACATTGCCAAACTGAATACACTATTCAAAATGGACATTCCATTTACAGCGAACTTTTCACAGGAAGTGCTCAGTGATAACCAGATTATGATTAGTATTAATAATCCTTGGACATTATGTGATTCTAAAGGCAATAGAATTGGAAACGAATTTCATCTGAAATCTCACAATAATTTTAGTTCTGTGCACATTCGCATCAGAGAAACAACAGATCAATTTTGTATTATTCGTCTTTGGTCTAAAGATTTTGAAAATGAAATTACTTTTGACAAATTGGCATTTTATACAGAAATAAAAAATATTGATATTGATAATAAAGTGTATACAAATGCCGGAATCAATAAAATCAATACACTTAGTATCACAATAGGTGATGGCATTGGCTTACCTGTTAATTCTTATTTACAATTTATTTTTGATAATACCAATATTAATAAAAAAAAGACTATAAAATTTTTCAGGACTGATAGTACTAAGGTTTATCGTATTATTAATAATGAAATAAAAGAAATTCAAGTCCAATCGGTGATTAATGATACAATGGCCCAATACAATTTTAATGAAGCAATTCCACCTCATTCTACATTGACTATTAATAATATTATAATTGGCATTCCAAACGAATGTTTTTCCGGTCGATTAATCCGTGCGAAACTGGATTGCCAGTACACTGGTGGTAAGGAAAGAGTCATGGTTTCTAATATATATCCAATACAGGTTAGAACAAGTCAACAGGATTTGGTTATCGTACCTTTTTTAAACAGACCCGAGATACAATATAAGCTACCTTCAATCGAAATTACTGGTGGAGCTGCAGCACCTGATATTTTTACTCCAGGACATAAACTATTAATTATGATTGAATATAAAGATAATATTGAATGGCGATGGGATTTTAATATTTTAAATACTTTGGAAATTGCTCGATATATCGATGTCCAGGCTATTCAGACAATAAATGGAAATCCCAAATGTATTGAACTTCCCATTACATTGAATTTTCCAGATACCAGGTTTCGTATAGGTGGCTTGGCCATCACAGGTATACAAGAACAACAAGATGATTTTGTAATCAAAATCTGTTATGATACACCACAGCAAGTATTATCAACATTACACAATACAGTAAAAATCAGGTCGCCAAAACTTCTTACACCCGGTGATCAATATGAATACGTTGATGTTTCAAGAGATGTATTTAATAAATATATGATTGAATTAGATATCAGTGATGTTGGAGATTATTTGCATCAGAATCCGGTTCTAAGAATTGTTCATCAATCTAATATATTTAAATGGCGTGACAGAGATGTGAATATTAAGTTTTTTGATTATTATGGTAATGAAATAAATAATATCGACTATAATATTCAAGAACAGTATATCCAGATTGCATTGCCTGATGTAGCTATTGATAACAATGATCGAATCTATATCAGTGGCGCAAAAATGCAAAAAACCAGTTTAAGGCAGGAAGACCACCAAGTCAGTTTCCAATTAAAAGATTTAAATGAAAACCTCCTTTATCGTGATCCGAGACAGGTTTTTATCAAGAGAGATGCTCGTGATGTCCAGTTAATTCTCAATAAATTGAATGAAAGTTTTTATTCTACCAGTTCCGGAAATTATCTTTTACTAAAGTCAGCAAGGCCATTGTTTCCAAAGAAGAGGATTTCCATATCTGTTGATGAAAATGTTTTGGGACTGTCCGATTCGACATTTTTTCAAGATGCTGAAATGAGCCCTGATCAGACTTGCTTACTGCTGAAATTTGATAAGGGAATCGAAGTTGTCAACCAGCAGGTTTCAATTAAATCAATTCCACTAAATAATTCCGACATTGGTATTAATGAGATAGAAGTGTACTTTCGTGATCGTTTTGGATTTTGTAAAATTCAGAACTCCACAAGAGATGCACGTTTGGGAATAATTGATATTGATAATTCAGTTCCTCAGATAAACAAACTAGATATTGGTTTAAATTTATTTACGCCACCTGCGGATATTGAAATATGGAGAAATCTGAGTAGTTTACACGTAAAACTAATAGATTTATATAAAGAAAACGATCTTCCCGTTACTCAATTTCAAGATAGGTTAGAACAGTTAGGCGAGAAATTGACAAACCTAGATCATACAACTGCCTGGTGGCAATACTGGTGGAATCGTGCGTTTTATATAAGTTTACATTTGCAACTTTATGGTGCTGGACAATATTCATTTAATGATTACCAAAATGCTATTGATAATGCCCAATCACGTGGCTGGCAGGTGTCATCTGCATGGGTTTACCCACCACCACCGGAGCAGGTGCCAAGTTTGGTGCAAAAATTTAAAACAGCTATTAATAATAATAATTTTACTGCAGCTGATGATTATTTAAATCAACTTATTAGAATTTCATTGCGTGAATTTTTCAGAACTTTTGGCTATCCCGGATTTGAACAGGGAGCCGCATTGTCATCAACCTATGAAATATTCAAGGCTGATTTATATTATTGGAGAAGTTTGGTTGCTTATCATTCAGGAGATTATGATTGGGCTGGAATCCAGTTACAGGAGTTAGAAAACCTTAGGCTAAGAAACAGTATGTTAATTGAAGCTTCAGAGTACAGATTATTGCAAACACATATTGATCAAATAAAAAATAAAAAAGGAACCTTTGGTATTATTCAAGCTGTTGCTGGAACCTCAACTTCTGGAAAAGAAATGAATTTGACTTTCACTTCATCAAATCCGACTCAAACCACTATAAAGATTTCACAACAGGAAAAAAGAAACGTCTATGTGCCATATGAGCAAAAAACACAAGTTCGATCAGGAAATCTTATTAAAACTGATGTGGCTGACGCTAAGTCACTGATTAAAACAAATCTGACAATGATGCTTATTGGTCTGGGATTATTATTATGGACAAGCTATTAAAATCGATAATTCTTCTTTTACTTTCCCTGTCATTCCTGTACTCTCAGGAATGTGATTCGCTACATAGTGCATTTATCAAAATTCAAAATCAATTGAGGACAATAGAACAATATACCTCACAAATCAACCGATTAGGTAGCACTAATTGTAAGGAAAATGAATTAATAACCAAGGATTTGTTATTGTGTTATTTACGTCTACAGAACTTGTATTATTATGAAGGAAATATTCCTGCTGCCATCACTCAAATGAATATTCGAAACAGGTTAATTCCAGATAATCCAGACAGTTCATTTTATACAACATTATCTGAAAAATATGGAACATTACGGCTGTCATTTGATCATACTTTTACAGAAATGGGTCGAGTAAAAAATATCGAAAATATTAAATTGGAGACTGCGCAGCCACTTAGTGATCCACAATTGCAGAAAAGGCTTAATTATCTGAACGAAAGAGCAGAATTATCTCAGAAATTCTGGCTCAATAAATTTGATGCTAAATCTCCAGAGAAGGGCTTTTTCTTTGAAATTGAATATATCCCGTATCTTGAATATTATGGGGGAGCAATAGAGACAGATAATTTTTTATTACTGACTTTTGATAACAACGTGCGGTACCATATTGTTTTTGACCAGTTTATGGCCAGCGATGGAATTATCGAATACAAAATTCCCTGGCAAAAAAACTGGGAATATGTCAATGAAATTAATCCAGATTTTTTAGCATTTGAATTGCCAGATAAGTATAAGTATAAAATTGCTCCTGCAGTACCGTACTTTATAATGCTCGGTGATGAGGGGAAAAGTACTTATTATGTTGATATCACGAATGTTACTGATGATATTAAGATTTGTGTTGAGAAATCAACACGCCAAAGAATTATTGAAATTAGTCTAAAAACACTAAGTCTCATAATTTTCGGATTTGTAATCGTAAACCTTTTTTAAAAGGGAGTTTTAAATGAAAAACAATGTTTTTATTGTAATATTGATACTGATGTGTGGAGTTTTATTTTCACAAGAATTAATACAACTAAAAGCAGTTATTAATTATGCTGAAGAGAATGTACATTGCTACAATCCCAAGTGGAGTGATGACTCACAGTTATTAGCGTTCAATCTCTATTCCAGGGATAAAAAAAATATCAGTGTTATTGAATTAAATGAGATCAGAAGAATTAATGAAGAAATTGGTAGAAATGAATGTAAACATCTATGTGAATGGGATAATTATTATCCATGTTCTCATTCTGTTTGGAGGAAGAAGGATGAAGATAATTATATTCTATGGTATTTATTCCATAAGCCAATTATTAGTGCTAATGCAATAAATAGTTTTTATGAGGTTAGTTACAGATTGTCATCTAGTGACATTCAGCCACAACTTATCCGCACAAACAGGATTGATGATATTAAAATATTTGGTCCTCGTTTTGATAAAAATAATAATACAATCTATTTCTTTAATAATGTTCCGTCAAATCCGGGTTTAAATAACGCACCAAGGCTATATTCAGCACAAAGAACTCAAGATATAAGAAGAAATAATAGAATTAGTATTAACTGTAGTGAACAGTTTTCATTTTTAGAGCATGACGGTCAACATAGAGAAACAACTAGAAATATGCAAAGTTATGTATTAGAATTACATCCTAATGATAGTGAAAAAGCATTGATTACGATGCATAAGAATCTGGATTTTTTGCTCTATAAAATTGAAGGGTTTTACTCTGATGATATGCAGTTTAGTAGATTAAATGTCAGTGGACCGGTGATTTATGATGCTATCTGGATTAATGATGATTTAATAGCTTACTTAGCGAGTTCATCCCAACAAATCAGAAATAATGTTTCAGATGATGAGATTATGCAAGAGGGGATGACTTTAAAAATATACAGGATTAGCACCGGTAGAGAAATCAGTATTAACGGTGTTACCGCTAATATGCATCGCTATTGGAATCCGGTGCTTTTTAATGAAACGCCGTCAATTTATTATAGTAAAGTAAAGAATAAAATATTCTTTATTGGTACTGCCGAATCAAAATATGGATTATATGCCTATAATCTGGCCAATAATACACTGCATTTAATCAGTGATAAATTTTCATTACCCGATTATATGAATGTATCACCGGATGGACAATTTGCCGCTATTGTTGCCAAGAGCTATAATACCGATACTGACGAGTATAGATCAAATCCGCAATTTGACAGGTATTGGTACAAGATATTTATTTATGGACTTCAATGAGGTTTTTTAAAACAATATTTTTAATATTTGTTTTAGGCATTCAATGCCTCTGGGCTTCTGTACAATTTACTAGTGGTACGGATCATCGATTTATAATAGAGGACAGTGATGTTGTCAGAAAATGGGGTGAGTTTTCCATTATTTTAACTGAAAGTACTGACACATTATTTCCTGGAACTTATACGATACGAGATACTACGAGTCTAATCAAATGGGATATATCTAAGACATCCATTACTGGCCCTATAGGTAATTTATCTCGGCAATATAACAACCAATACATTTCTTTTGTCATCTCTGACACGCTGTCTAAAAATGACTTCGATACAATTAAAATTGAAAATATTCTCATCTATAATCAGGTCTCCATAACACCATCTATTAAAAAGATGCAATTATATTCAGATAATGGATATATAGGAGATGATATTTATTCTTATTGGATTGGGGAACCTTTAATCCGTTTCGATAATATTTTAAATATTCACAGTAATAATACGGAAGAAAATAAAGTATCAATTGACAACTTCTATTTTGCCAATGGTAAGATTGATAATGCAATTCAGACAAACGATACATTAAGAATTAAATTGTCATCTACTGGGGCAATTTGGGATAATATTAGTTTCACAGAAAATGCGTATTTGCAGTATTTATCTAAATCTGAATCCGTTGCTCTATTCAAGGTCAAGCAAAATTTTGATAGTAACGATTCTATTCTCATTTCTGGCTTGTCCATTCATTTTGTAAATAATGAACAAGCTCCGATATCACTAATTGCATCAATTCTGCCAAAAGTTGAAGAGAATTACATTTATTCTATTGTTTCACAAAATACTCTCGCATGTGGTAATCCTTCGGTTGATTTAAGTCGGAGTTATAATTACATAGTTGGAGATCGGACAGGTAAGACATCAGCAGAGTTGACGATAACC
>JAFGOZ010000037.1 GCA_016926235.1 Bacteroidales bacterium
TATCTTTTACCTTTTTCCCCGCCTTATGCTCCCCAAGGATCCCTACAATTTGTTCTTCCGAGAATCGTTTTTTCATTTTAACCTCATTTCTTTCTTGTCTATTTATCGGTTAAAACTAAACTATCTCGTGGTACAAATTTAAGGGGTGGGATCACCATCACTCTTACCATCTGTTTGATTAATATCACTTATGTTTTTATCTTTATAATATAGATTGATAAACCAATGAACAAAGGCCTCATAATCTTTTAGCCCCTTTTTATTGGCAATTTCTTCAACTTGTTTTATCATTATTTCAAATAAATCAGCCCTCTCTTTCTTTACCTTTGACATGTTTACCTCAACAATCTATCATGCATTAAGTGAATGACTTATATTTAACCAAACAATGATTAAATTATTTTTTAGAGAAATCAATTGTTATAAATAGTGATTCACAATAATTAATAATCCTTTTAATAAAACAAGGAAAGATATGTCCAATTATTACTGAAAGGCACTATATAATGCTTCATGTATTTTCTCCTTAAGTTTAACTGGGTCATCAGGAAATGCAGCAAAAGCATATTCAATTAAGACTAGTGCCAAAACTAACGGAGACCGCCCACTTCTAATGGGTGGCGAGTTTCTATTAACTCTTATTACTTTATCTTTATCATCTACATCAATTATTACTTTTTCATCATCATGATCAACATACTTCAATTCATATTCATCATCATTTATGGTTAAATTATATTTTAAAAAGTTTTCTGGCACTTTTAAAGCGTACTTATTACCAGTGACAAGTTCTGGTTTAATTTCATCCATCGTAGAATCAGGACTTGGTATTACATCTTGCACTTGGTCAGGAAATTCTTTTTTTAAATCTTCAATTTGATCAATTTCTTCATTTTTGAATAATTTGTTTTTACCCAAAAGACCCACATCAACGTCGTCCTCGCAAAAAACTTCTCGTATTGCTTTCTCCAAAGAAACAGCAACATTTGATTGGTTCTTAAGCTGAGCAGTTTTTTTCTTCATCGATGAATTGAAATTTGTCCGTTTGCGAATATATTTTATCGCGAAATTTTCAAGTTGTTCTGTTAGCCAACCAGATATAGTAGCATATTGAGAATTTGTTGTTGAAAATCCCGACCTATTCATTGTTATTAAATCTTCTTCATCAACATTATAAAGTTGTATTTCTCCCGTGATTCTTTGTGAAGCAGGAGCATCGTCAAAATCAAAGAAATAATTTTCTACAACCGTTGTATTTTGAACACGAACATTTAACCCCTTCCATAATGAGTTGACTTGTCCGCCAGTTGTCATATCAGCCAAATAACCTTTGATTTTTACTTCTAAATTATCACCACTATCGATTGGATAGACCTCACCTGCAATCTTTTCTCCAGTATTTCTAAAATCATCCCCGAAGAGTGACCTATAAAGTGTAAAACCTTTCTTGTGATCAGGAGTTATTACCTTAATTTCAACATTTTTCTTTTCAGTACATTTTAATAATTCTTCATATAATACAGGCTCTATTCTTTGCAATCCTTTGAGAGCTGCACTTTCAGGATTATATTTTAAAGGTAAAATACGGCCGAGATTAAACTGAAAAGAATTAAATTTTCCTGGATCATTGAACAACTGTATAATTTCATCATTAACTTTTTTAAGCACCATTTTAGTAAATTGCTGTTTTGGACTAAATTCAATACCAGGATCATCTGATCCAGGTAATATATAATCACCCTCTCCAAGATCCAACTGTGTAACATCCATTGTGCGTTTTTCTTTATCCATGAATTTCCATAACTGCAAATTAGCATAATAGACTTTCTTTTCGTTTGCCTTCCTTGTTCTGACTTGCAACTCTTGACATAGTGGAATTGCTGAAAACTTACCAACACCGATACGGCCAATTGTTGAATCGTCGCCATATTTATCGCTGCAGCCGATGACGAGATACTTATCATCGAATTCTTTTTCATTCATTCCACAGCCATTATCAGTTATAATAATGATTTTATCTGATGGTATTACCTCAATTTCTACTTTTGTTGCTCCCGCATCAAGAGAATTACTAATAAATTCCCTTAATTGTTTTTCCGGTGTTTCATAAGTTTTAGCCGAGGCATCGATTAAAAATCCAACACCAGTTTTTGATATTCGTTTTGTAACCATTTTTACTCCTTTTCCAAATCAATAATAACAAGTAATTTGGGTGAACATCTTAAATCTTCCACATCTGGAATTTTATCAATTTTATTATGGATATCTTTTTTAATATCATCAAGATGCTGAAGTATTATATTTCTCTCATTCGGATCCACAGTTGATTCAAGTCGTTCTTTCATTACAGATTTTTCTTTTTCATATTGTTCTTCAATGGCGATTATTGACATTTTTTTGGTTTCTGAAAGCATTGTCTCCATTTTTGTAAAATTACTACTCATTTCTTGTTCGGCATTATTTCTAGCATCTTCTTCAATTTTATCCAAAATGTCATCTGGCAACAATGTATTTGAGCTATTACACCAATTATTAAAATTATAAAGTCTTTTGACTAGATTTTCTTCATTCACTCTTTCTATTTTATTTGCACTTATTTTAAAGGCTTGCCTATTAAAACGTGATGAATATCTGATGCCATTTAAATTTGTTTCAAATATATATTCTGCTAGAATATATTTACCTTGAGGGATACTTTCATCAATAGATCTAACATGACATATGGTATCACTAATCACTTTTTTTCCCTTTCTACCTAATTCAATAAGAAATGATACAAGTGGATGATCAATTGTGAGAAATTCATAATTTGATTGTAGCGCCTTTTCACGTGTTAACACAACAGGCAACAACCCACCATTTTCTGTCAACAACCGATTAATATGTAATGCATAATCTGACATTTCCATATTGTTGAGATAGCGAAAAAAAACTTCCTTAAAATCTGAAGTCATTGAAATATTCAATTTCCCTTGATTCTCAACAAATAGAATACCATGAGGAAGATTATCTCTCAAAAAATGTGGAATAAGTTCCACATTATCCTCAATTATCAAATAAATACTTTGGCTTAATTGTTTTTCAGTATTTGATAGTAATGAAAGATTACTAATAGCTGATTTTTTTTCTTTATTGACTTCTTTATTCAATATACTCTTCAATTCTTTTTCATATTTTATCTTTTCATCAATTGTAAAATCTGCATTTAATAATTTTTCTGGAATTTCTCTTTCGATCCTACCCAAAACATCTGCAACTGGCCCCAAGGTATTACGAATATCCTCCATTCTCGTTTCCAAGGTAATGTAGATTATTTCTTCTACTGAACCTTCTACGACTAAATTAAATATTTTTATTTTTTCTGCTTGTTGCCCATATCTATCAATTCTTCCTATCCTTTGTTCAACTTTTGTTGGATTCCAGGGTAGATCATAATTCACAATGATATGACAAAACTGTAAATCTATACCTTCACTAGCGACCTCGCTACAAATTAGAATATGTCTTTCTTTGCTATTACGAAAATCATCAATTTCTTTATATCTTTTTTCAAGTGGCAATGTTCGTCCTGTAACTTCCCTTGCGGTATCTTCTCCATATTCTGAATTTATTCGTAACTTCAAATAATCAATAGTTCTATGGAACATACAAAAAATAATAATTTTATAATCCGGATCTTCAATCTTTGCAGCTTCGATAATACCTTTTAATATTCCATATTTTGAATCAATCTTGGTAATATTTTTCAAAAGATCAGCAGTATATTTTTCATTATTTTCATTGCTTTCATCATCTGCATCCGAATTTTGTCCTTCGAGTATTAAATCTGACAATTTTTTATCAACATCCAGCATTGGAAGACAACTGCTCGCCTGTCTTAATATCGAATATAACTTCAGAGATTCGTGCTTTTTCTTAGAATGACTTTTTTTGATAGCATTCACTATTCTCGAATAAACAGTCTTTTCCCATTTCTCCCTTAATTTGACCGTCATGGTTTTTATATCTCTAACATTGAATTCCTGAACATCCTTTTTCATTGTACGCGTAATTGATTGCCATAAAAGGTTAGATTGGATTATTTTATCTTGAAGGTTACGCATTTCGTTCAAATTAATGCTTTTATTTTCTTTATTAAGTTGTTTAATTATATTAATCAGTTCCCTCAAAGGATGATTTTCTTTAAATTTGCTTCCTAGTAGGGTTGTATTTAGAACATGATCTTCAAGATTTTTAATTGCAATTATTACATCGTTAGTAATCTTTATTTCAGTTTCATCACTACCAAGATTACTTACAGATTTCTCAATTTCATGATACAATCTCGAAATATATGAGTTACAAATTATAATATTTTGCCATTTATTATCATCAAGGTTCTCATATTCTATTGGATCAAGAATACCCAATAATGTCTGCAATTCCTGATTTGATAAATTAATTGGGGTGGCAGTTAACATTATAAAACAACGCACATGAGAGGCAATCGGACGTATGGCTTTTTGTCTTAAATTGTTATTACGTAGATAATGTGCTTCGTCACAGACAAGAAAGTCGGGTTTAATAGGACTTACTTGCAACAAAGAAACATATTCTTCCCTCCCAATTGACTCATAAGAAATAAGAGCGCGAATATTCTTTTCTTTATCAAAAGAATGCAATAAATGATTCAGATTATTTCCACGATATATCTTGAATGAAATCCCAAACTTAAGAATCATTTCAGTTTGCCATTTCTGCAATAGGTTATTCGGACAAATGATTATTATCCTATTACACATTAACATCCGTCGCATATACTCTTTAATAATTAAACCAGCTTCAATTGTTTTACCCAAGCCAACTTCATCGGCAATGAGCAACCTTGGATTTTTCTGATTAACAATTTTCATTAATGGTATTTTCTGATACCATAACTCATCAATTCTTGATGTGTAAGCTGCATAGTGACCATCTCTTGCAGGTAACAAATATCTTTCATATAAATAGGCAAAAATATATTCAGGGAATGTCTTAATATCTTTTGTTAACTTAGAAAATGATCGAATATTTGCTGGTGATAATTTATACTTTTCAACTAATTCAATTTCATCTTCTGGATATACCCCAATATTATTATACCCGAAATATACATCATATTTATATGGAGTTGCCTTTAGATCAACATTGATAATCAACCCGATTCGTTCTGTTTGTATATGTAAAACTTGATCTTTTTCCTTAAATTTTTGTTTTGCAACTTGTGCCAGTCCTGTTTTTTCTTGTTTAATACCCTTTTGCCAATGTTCCTTAAAAAAATCTTTGCACTGAGTAACATTTTTTTCTTCTTCAAGAACAATGCCAAGTTCCGTATTTCTCTCCAGACCACATTTTGTAAAATTCATTGAACCAACAAGGCAACTTGTATAACTGCCACTATCAAAAATGTAGCATTTAGGATGAAATTTTCCTACGGTATCAGCTATTCGCACTTCAGTATTCGGTAATTCTAATATTTTATTAATAATAACTTCACGTACTTTAGGATGTTCATGAAACTCTTTGTCAAAAAGAAATCGCAACGTCCTATGTTTATCCCGAGGTAATGAATTCATTGTATCTCTAAGCATATCAACAGCACGGATATCAACATAAGCGCTTGCTACCCAAATTTGCATTGCGCCTTGCATATGAGTTTTTAGTTCTTGAGCCCAATTGTCCCGCTCAAATTCAGGAAAACTTAAATCTCTCTTTTCTTCGGTTTCATCATTACAAAATTCTTCATCCTCAAACATCATCGTTCTCCCCATATATCACATCCTCTTCATTTAAAAAAAGAGATTTCATTTCAGTACTTCCATATTTAGTTTTATAACTATATTGTGTGTAAATCCATTCACCATCAATTTCGTCCCATTTTAATCTTTTTAGATTATCAATATCTTTCTTTTGTGACTTTCGCATTATGAAATATGTTTCATGAGGTGAAGTGTACTCTTTTTTAAGCAGATTTTTTATTAATAATACCAGCTGTGGTGATATTATATTTATAAACATAATATCCATATAGGGAACCTGGCCTTCTTCTATTGAAATGAAATTGATATCTTTTATCTGTAGCTTGTTTTCATAAATAATTGAAGATATTCGAGATTTTTCATCAATTGTATCTGGGATTACACTTATAATCATTTTTGGTGAAATGCAATGTAATATTTTTTTAAAAAATTCTGGCTGCATCCCTATCAATATACGATTATTCGTAGAAATTTTTTTTGCAAATGTATTCAATAATGTAGTTTCAGTCATCACTTCTCAAATTTCCTTAATAAGGCTGATTCGATATGAGTCAATAATTCAGTATCACTCTCACATGCATCAAATTTTTTTGTTATTACTCTTTTCACAACTTGGTAAACCAACCTAACATGCTCCGGTATCTTTTTATTTTTTTCAATTTGATCAGTTTTTTCTATTCTTTTTTTTGCGGCGATCAATGCTTGTTCTGCAAGTTTTAGTGTTTTCCCGGCTTTTTTCTTTATTTCATTATCAACAATATTTTTTTGATTCGATTTAACTTTTTTAAGCGCAGCACCAACATCGTTCATTTTTTCATGAATATAACTTACTGAAACATGGTTTTTTTTTCTAATAGTATCCTTGAGTTCCTCTATCTCTTCATGTAGTTGTTTCACTTTCCTCTCGGCAGAGCTTGCCTTGCTAGTATTTCTTGCTACTTCTTCTAATCTCGTGCCAAGTTTATCTTTTAACAGATTATTCAAAGATGTTCGAGCTTGATTATCTTCAAATCGCGACCTATCAGATGACACTTCCAAATCTCTGTCTAATGTTATTATCTCTCCGGCAAACCATTCTGGCACTTGCGGTGGAGCAGTTTGTAGAATAGTTCTCACATATGCAGAATTCCCCAGGGTGAATCCTTTATGCTTGGTGATAATACCACTGAAATGCGAGTTTTTTATTTGTCCGCTTTTTGATTTATTACATGCTGACCAACAAACAGCGAGTGTTCTTCCTCGATTATTTATTATTTCTGTCTCAAAATAATGATTAATGCCATCAATTTCATTATAGGATTTATATAATTGCTTATCATTTAATAATATTTTAATATTAGGAAATTCTGGCTCATTATGTTTATATAGTGAGTTAATTTTCTCTGAAAATTCAAATTTTGGATTAACAGGTACTGGAAGGTTGCATTCCAAATATTTTCTTAATGCGTCTTCGTTTGTTATCTTACCCGCTTCTCCATAAATATTATATAGAATTACTATTGTATATGATTTATCAGAATCACTCTTTTTTTGTTCATATCTCGAGAACCTTGCCAATAATTCGCCAGCATCTTCAGTAATTTTTGCTTTTTTATTCTTTTGTAGATAGTCTACTAATTCGCCTGCATTTATTTCAAACAAATGTTCATATTTTTCATTATTGCATTTTGTTACAAAATGAATTTTTTTTGCTCCACATATTCCTGATAATCGACCAATACCTCTATATCCAACCTGATTAAAATTGCCTTTAGTCGAATATCCTATGGTAGCTAATTTTTCAACTACATCGAAAGTCATTCCTGTCCCATTATCATGAATTAAAAGATCATTATTTTTAATATCAATCTGTATAAGCCCATTGGTGATTGATTTTTTCTGATATTTCATCAAAATCGCATCATAAGCATTTTGACAATATTCACGCACCATGTCGAATTTATCATTATACAAACCGCTTATCAATGTTGGAAGTATACCAGCTAAAGTACGACCTTCTATTTTGCTCATCGCATTGCCTCTTCAAATAATTACATTCAACTATTTATCAAAAAAAGTTGCCAATTATTTTAAATATCATTTTATATTATTATCTTAATATAATTCCCTGAACTGCAAAAGCAGTATAATTCCCATTCATCATATCACACTAGCTCCCTCCCAAACTTTACAGGGCCTCTTTGTTAAATGTGATTCCTAACAGGTTACCATGCTATTTTTTCTATCATCTTCGCTAAACATTCTAAATGCTGATAAGATATGTACACCTCTGAAGTGTTTTAGATATCTGCAATTTGTGTTAATTATAATAAATTATCATATCTCATTTAGACAGGCTGAGAAGCGCAATGCCGACTTAATCTCAACATCCTGTCGAGTTGCGGCATGCGGGCAACCTGCCCGCCAGAAGGAGGCCGCAGAGGCCTCCATCATCACAAGTGCTCGACCCGCTCCGGGTCACCCCTCGATACGCCGCGGCGCGGCTACTCGGGGCAAGCCCCCTGCCCCGGGAGGGGCCCCCAACCTCACACCCCCCTCATCACCCTCTCCAGCACCCTCAGATGACACCGCTTCTCATCCGTGGCGCAGTGGCACATCAATGTCACGTTCTCCTTTTTCGACAGCTCCCTGATAAGCCGGAGCGTGAACTTATGCCCATGGTTCCGGATCGTGGCGTTCTTTTCATCAATCTCCGCCGAGGAGAGGATCTCCTCCTTAAACGCCTTGCTGAAATCCTTCCACGCCAGGTCTCCGGCCATCATCTCTTTCAACAGCCTCTCCGAGGGCCCCAGACTCGGCATCCAGACATGGTACCGCCCCGCCTTCATGCCATGGCCGCGAAACCGCGTGGCCAGGATCCGCAGGCCGTCGTTCTTCGCGATCGGGTCATGGACGGATTTGAATTTCAGCATACAGTGCCTCAAAGAATATATTGTCACATCCTCTAATCGCAGTGCGCCACTCCCCTTTCATCCCTGTGGTCATTATGATTGGCCTCACGCGGAGGCGCGGAGCTCGCGGAGGGGGGAGAAGGTTTTTGCCAGCTTCCCCCACAAGGCGATAGTGTGGTATTAACCCCTCGCCGGCCAGGACGGCCGGCGGTGCGAGGATGGCGCAGGAGGCGCCTTCCGCAAGCACCAGGCGACCGGCTGATGAATCAATCTTTCGCATAGTCCCCCAGAGAAATTTCCTTCATAGCAACCCCGCCACTCAAACGTCCGCCGCAGGCGGACAACCTATCGGGCGTCTGTCTGAGTCGAATCCGGCGAAGCCGGTTCGACGAGTTACGCCCGGAGGCGGTCGCGCCGTTTGAGCGACCACGCGGGGGGTCGATAGGGGGGTGCGCGTGTACGCACCCCCCTATCATTTGCTCGACCCGCACCAGGTCACCCCCCCGCCCCAGGGATGGGGCACCCAACCCCTCGATACGCCGCTGCGCAGCTACTCGGGGCAAGCCCCCTCGGCCCGGAAGGGGCCCCCACCCCCTCGATACGTCGCTCCGCGGCAATCCATCACACTTTTCGTATACCAGAAACATGACATATATGCCTGAATATGTCAACATCATTCCCGCCCACCCGGGCCTGAATTTACCCCTTTATGAAGAAGGCAAATAGATGATGCCACCCCCCCTTACAAA
>JAFGOZ010000350.1 GCA_016926235.1 Bacteroidales bacterium
ACTAATCGTGCAGGGTCGGCTTTTCCTCCTATCGATAAAGGATGAACTTCAAGAGAAGGTTTATTATCGGCAATTGAAGAGCAAACCTCGAGCATATGTGCGCCAAGCACACGCATACCTTTCGGATTAAAATGATATGTATAATCTTCCATAAAAGAAGTTCCCCCTTTCATTCCTGCAGACATAGATTTCATTACACGCACAAGGGCAGCAGTTTTCCAGTCGCCTTCAGCTCCAAATCCATATCCCTGTTGCATTAACCGTTGAACTGAAAGTCCTGGCAATTGTACCATTCCATGTAAATCCTCAAATGTTGTTGTAAATGCTTTAAAGCCTCCTTCGTTTAAAAATGTTATTAATCCCAGTTCAATTCTTGCTGCTTCCTCAATGGCTTTTATATATTCAGCATTTTTAAATATGTCAGGGGTGATGGAATAAGTATCTTTATATTCATCCATAAGCAACTTAACAGCTTTATCATCAATTTGATCAATATAATACACCAAATCGCCAACACCGTAACCATGAACCGAGAACCCAAATTGTATTTCAGCAGAAACTTTATTTCCTTCGGTAACAGCAACACTTCGCATGTTATCGCCAAAACGTGCAACTTTAAGATTTGCAAATTCGTGTTTTCCAATAGCAGCCCTGATCCAGATATCAAGATCGCGGATCACTTCTTCATCTTTCCAATGCCCTACAATTACTTTCCGGTTAATTCCCATTCGGGCATTAATAAAACCAAATTCCCTGTCGCCATGGGCAGACTGGTTCAGGTTCATAAAATCCATGTCGATGTCGTTCCAGGGAATGTCCTGGTTGAACTGGGTATGTAAATGAACAAAAGGTTTGGATAATATATTTAAACCGTTAATCCACATTTTAGCGGGCGAAAAAGTATGCATCCATGCTATTAACCCGATACAATTCTTCGAACTGTTGGCTTCAAGGCATAAATCCCGAATATCTTCGGGATTTGTAAGCACTTTTTTAAATTCGATTTGCACGGGCGACTTAATCGAAGCAGATAAGCCTTTTACGATTTCTTTCGAATTTATTTCAACCTTTTTTAATACTTCTTCGCCATACAAATGTTGGCTACCGGTAATAAACCAAACTTCTTTTTTTATCATATCTTTAATTTTATCCTCTGAAATATAAATAAGCTGCAACAATTAATATTACTACTATTACAGAAGCAATAACATCTTTGGAGTTCCAGCTTTCACGTGTTTCTTTAAGGTTTTCGGCAGTACGAGTGCCAAAAGTCAGTCCTTGTATTTTTATGTAATCGGGAGCTGTAGTCATGTAACTTACTATAACCATTACAAGGATACAAACAACCAGGATTATGATGCTGTAATACTGAAAAAATACATTATTCATAATCCATAAAAATGAACCCGTTTCATAAGTAAACCCGGTCATTAATTTAACCGGTGTATCAATTGCCAATCTTATTAATCCTAATGTAAAACCAACAATAAGTGAGGCTAAAGCTCCTTTATGATTGAGGCGTTTCCAGAAAACGCCAAGGAAAAATACTACAGCGATAGGAGGTGCAAGGTAAGCCTGGACACCCTGTAAATAGTCATATAATCCTTTTCCACCTTTAATAACAGGAATCCATAACAATCCAATAAGAACCATTACACCTGTGGCAACCCTGCCCATCCAAACCAACTGCTGTTGTGTAGCTTTAGGGCGAATACGTGAATAAAAATCCATGGTAAATAATGTTGATGATGCATTAAATACCCCTGCAAGCGAACTCATTAATGCGGCTAATAATCCGGCAACAACTAAGCCCCTTACGCCAACAGGGAGAATCTGGGCAACCAATAAAGGAAAAGCTTTTTGTGCATTATCCCGTATCAATTCGCCATCGGCAGTTAATAATTCATTTTGTATGATTGCATTTCCTCCCGATTTAGCCAATGCGAAACAAATCATGCCGGGGATAATGAAAATAAATACAGGTAATAATTTCAGAAATGAAGCAGCAATTGAACCACGTCTTGCCTCTTTCTGATTAGGTGCGCCAAGTGCACGTTGTACAATATACTGATCAGTACACCAATACCATAAACCAATAATCGGGGCGCATACTAACATTCCTAACCATGGATAATTATCATTAAAATACCATGCCATTCTACCACTTTCTCGAACAGGTGCCCAAGTGCTTTCAATTCCGTGCGGAACCATTGGCTTCCATAAGTTAAACATTTCTGAACCTGTAATTGCTTTTAATTCAGAAAATCCGCCTAATGCATGCAAACCAAAAATAGTAACCAAAATAGATCCCAGAACTAATATAATGGTTTGTATGGCTTCGGTATATGCAACTGCACGTAATCCTCCAAGTACAGTATATATACCTGTAAATACAATTACAAGAACCGAACCGATCCAGAAACTATCCAATCCAAACAAATTCAGGTCAGGCAGTAATACACTGAATACAATTCCACCGGCAAAAATTCCAACAGCAATTTTTGTTAAAACATAAGCCACCAAAGATATAATAGAAAGAAATGTGCGGGAGGCAGGAGAAAACCTTCTTTCAAGAAATTCCGGCATTGTAAATACTTTCGAACGCATATAAAACGGAACCATTACCCAGCCCAGAATTAATAAACACCATGCATGTAATTCATAGTGGGCCATAGCAACACCATCAGTAGCACCTGAGCCTGCAAGGCCAACCAAATGCTCTGAGCCAATATTAGAGGCAAAAATTGATGCCCCTACAATAAACCAGCCCAGGTTACGGCCAGCTAAAAAGTAATCGTCGGATGTGTTTTGCCTTTTTTTAATTACCCACCAGGCTAAACCAAGTATTATGCAGAAATAACCCGCAATTATAATCCAATCAATGTTTTGAAGTGTTGACATAGTATTTATAGTTTTTAAGTGAATAAAAATCAACCTTAATGCTTAAAATGCCTGACTTTTTTAACAGACAAAATACAGCTTTAATAAATTTTATAAATACAAATTAAAAAATAATATTTAATATATAAATACTTTGGGTAAAAATAAAATGTTTTATATACACTTAATAGTAAAAAACAGTCATTTTCTATAAGATTTTCTGATTTTTTACTTTGCAGGATAATCATAAACAGAAAACTTTTGCATATAGACAAACCACCTGGCGTGGACTAACCATCCAACATAACGGGATATTGTACGTGCCTTTGCATTAAATCCAAATTACGCTTTAGAAAAAGCTCCATCTGGCTGAGGAAATCTAAAAAACCCAAAACCTCATTGCATAAGAACTAACGCGAATAACCGTCATTACAAGGAATTCCGATAGCTATCGGAATGACGAAGTAATCTGCATAATTTAGCAGGGATTGCTTCATCGTCATCCGTCCTTCTTGCAATGGGTTGGTTTGAATTATTTGTTTTTTCGGGGTAAATACACCATATTTTTTAAATTTGAGTTTCACAAATAAATGCAAGATCTTTGCATACAGATGACATTTGAAGTTGAGTTTTAAAAAGAACAATACTATATGTATCCATATTCAAAACATGAAGCAGCATTACTCACTGACTGTACTTTATGCCCCCGTTTATGTAAGGTAAACAGGTTTTCATCTAAACTGGGTTTTTGCAAAACCGGTTCTGAACCCGAAATATCATCCATTTGTTGTCATAAAGGTGAAGAACCTGTTATTTCTGGAAAAAACGGGATATGTAATGTTTTTTTCTCCCGTTGTAATTTACAATGTAATTTTTGCCAGAATTTTGAAATATCAAGGAATACAAATCGTATTATCGAAAAAAATCTTTCATTTAAAGAAATTATATACCAGATTTGCTCCATTCTGGAATATACCGAAAATATAGTAGGTTTTGTATCGCCTTCGCACCAGGTTCCCCAGATGTTGGCTATTATCAGGGAATTACATAAGGAAAACAGGCACCCGGTATTTGTTTATAACACAAATGCATACGATCGTGTTGAAACACTAAAAACACTGGAAGGAATTATTGATGTATACCTGCCTGATTATAAGTATTCTGATCCAACAATTGCAGATGAATACTCGCAAGCCTTTAATTATCCTGAGATTGCCTTGAAGGCAATAAAAGAAATGTACAGGCAAAAAGGTCCGTCGCTTTTATTAAATGACCGTAAAATTGCAGAATCAGGAATCATTATTCGCCACCTTGTATTGCCAAACCAGGTAAAACAAAGTATTCAGGTATTAAAAACAATTGCTGAAGACATCTCTCCCGATTTGAATATTTCACTCATGTCGCAATATTATCCGACAACCCGGGTTTCAGACCATCCAAAATTAAACCGCACAGTCACACCGGAAGAATTCAACCAGGTTGTAGAGGCATTTCATGAACTTGGTTTTTACAGAGGCTGGATACAAGAACTGGAAAGTAATTTAATATTCCGGCCGGATTTTAACAAAGAGCAACCGTTTGATGATAAAAGCTGATTGCCAATTTTAAGATATATCTTACCTGTTGAAATACATTTTACTTAATTAAAGCAAAACGCACACATAAACCATAATACTGGCATTACAAAACTAACTCGGTTTTATTTTCAGGAATATTTAAAAATGTAAATAACCTTTATTATAGAAAGGATATTAAATTTTAAATGGGTATAACATTTTGGATACTGTAACCGGAAAGTAATTTATTTTTCGGGATTGCATATATAGTTGCTTTTTTGTTTGATATGCAGGTAATTTCCCGCTCATCGGTAAAAATCTTACCTTCACCGGTCATTTTTTAAGGTTCAACAAATTTGTATTGAAATCTGTTGCATACATCAATACTTTTGGTTAAAAAAATAAC
>JAFGOZ010000351.1 GCA_016926235.1 Bacteroidales bacterium
CTGAAGATAAGAAGAAGGGATATGGCCTTGAATTGCCCAATATTAAACAGTAGGTAGTTATTTATTATTGCTTATTAGGAAGTCCCGGTGAGATTTTACCAGATTGAGAGCAAAAAGTACCAGGTTCTTGCTCTCATTGAGTATATTCATATACATAAGACTGTTTCTTGTACTTACCGATTCCGATTTTATAAATTTAATATGTTTCTTATTTATCTTCATATGTAAATCGAGTATCTCCTGCTGTTCTTCGATAAGCTTATCCAGTTTCCTGTAATTTTGTTTTTTGATAACTGCCAGAATATCATCCAGAAAGCTGGAGATTGATTCATTCAGAGTGTGAAGATCTTTTACCTGGTCTCTTAAAAGGGGAGGATGGTTATTGTCGAGATGTTCATAAATAGGGTCAGCAATAAATTTCAGGCAGTGTGCTATTTCTCGCAGGTAATCAAGTATCTGAACATAGTAATGTCCGGTATCCACATGCTCTTCCTCAAGTTTTATAAGTGTAGGATGCAGATTGTATTTTAAATCCTTTGCCTGACTGTTCAGTTCGTTGATATTATTAACCAGCTTTTTCATTTTTCTCCTGTCTTCCTTTATCAGGTTCAGTATACTTGAGAAATAAAACTTTGATACGGATGATAATATGCCGGTAATGGAACTATTGCATTTTGTGAGAATATTCTGTTCCGACAGTAACTGCTGATCATCCTTTTCTTCCTCGTTCTTTTCTTTCTCGAGGATTCTTTTATGAATAAGATTGGTTCTTATAACAAATGCCAGTGCAATACCCAGAGCTGCAAGGGTGGCAATGATACCTCCCCAGTTGAGGAACAGAGCAATCAGGAAAGAAACCGTAAAAGCAATTAATGCCGTGAAGAACCAGCCACCTATTACGGAAAGAACCCCTGAAATACGGTAAACCGCACTTTCCCTTCCCCATGCACGGTCGGCAAGAGATGTACCCATTGCTACCATGAATGTTACATAAGTGGTTGACAAGGGCAGTTTAAGAGATGTCCCTGTGGCAATAAGAATACTGGCCACAAACATATTAACAGAAGCTCTTAACAAATCAAATGACGATTCGTCTTTCCGTTGTTTACGTTTTTTCTTCTCCTTCTTCAGCTCAAATTGTTTATCGATAAATCCTGATATACTGCCAGGCACTATTTTGCTGATCACCCTTGAAATACTTACTGCACCATGGACTACAGATCTTGATAATGCTGATGAAGAAAATCTTTCTGTCCCTTCATCCTGTCGGGCAAGGTTTATTTCTGTTCGCGAAACAGTATGTGCTTTCTTTGATGTGAACAATGTAATAACCATTATAAGTCCTGCTGCCAGTAGAAACAAAGTAGGTGTTTTTACAGGCTCTGTGAGAGATTCCATACTTAATGTATCAGGACTGACTGAGGGATTGCTTATAAATTCGCGGAATGATTCAAATCCGGCAAGGGGTACTCCGATGAAATTTACCAGGTCATTTCCTGCAAAGGCCATAGCGAGTGAGAAGGTTCCTGCCAGGACAATGATTTTGAGTATGTTAATCTTAAAAGTCACATAGAGTACCTGTAATAATGCAGTGAAGGCCAGAAAAGAAAATAATAGTATTTTCCATGTATTGATTCCTATCCACGTTAATGCTTCGGGTGTCATGAAAGAGGCGCCTTTTGCTCCTTTTACCAGCATAAAATAGATTATTGCCGTAAGAGCAACACCTCCCCATACGGCACCAAAATATTTCATGTAGCGCTCATAATTGAAGGAAAAGATGAGACGTGTGATGAATTGAATAACAGTACCGAAAATGAATGCAATAACAACTGATATAAGTATGCCCGAAATAATAGCCAGCGCCTTGGCTGAGTTTATATATGTGTTTAGATCACCTGCGGCATCAGGAGAATTGGATATCTTAATAAGTGATACAGCAACGGCGGCACCGAGAAGCTCGAAAACTATTGAAACAGTTGTTGATGTCGGGAATCCAAAGGTGTTGAAAGCATCAAGAAGAATAACATCTGTTACCATCACCGCAAGGAAGATGATCATTATCTCAGAAAAATAAAACTGACCCGGATGAAAGATGCCGGAACGTGCTATTTCCATCATGCCGCTTGAGAAGGTGGCACCAACAAATACTCCGATGGCAGCGATAGATAAGATAACTTTTAAGGGAGCAACCTTTGAACCAATCGACGAATTGAGAAAATTAACGGCATCATTTGAAATACCCACAACCAGATCTGATACCGCCAGGATAAAAAGGATAATTACAAAAACAAGATAAATGTTCACTTCTTAACTGTGTTGATAAAAACAGGTTGAGGATATAATGTTATTCTTGTCAATACAATTTCATAATATACATTAAACCAGACTGTCAGCATCGAAACTCTTCCGGTTTAAAATTATTCCGAAAATAATAAAATTGTAATTAACTCCAAACACATCCTGTTGTTAAGTTTTTGTTACATTTTTTTATCAGTCGACAGGCAGGTTATAAATACCTTTGAGAAATTATAATCATTTGTTAA
>JAFGOZ010000352.1 GCA_016926235.1 Bacteroidales bacterium
CCCCAATTTGATCATGGAACACCTCATGGTGTTGATGTACCTTTTGTATTCATGCATATAAATTTATCAAATCCCGGCTCATCAGAATCAGATATAGAAATTTCTCAAATTATGGGAACCTATTGGACAAACTTTGCAAAATACGGAACTCCAAATGGTGAGGGTTTGACTGAATGGCCCGCTTTTAGCGAAAGCAATCCAGTTGTAATGTACCTGGGGCCAACAGCATACCTGGGCCCGGTACCCGATGAGGCATCGCTTAATGTAATGGATGAATACTTTAAATGGAGGCGAAGTCCCGAAGGTAAAACATGGGCTAAATAAATACATAAATATTTTTTATAATTATCAATTTAAAGTTCATTCAATGATTATATCAATAATGAAATCCCGGCTAGAAAACACTGCCATCAAATATGCTGTTTTAATTATAGTATATTCTATAATATTAAACACTGCAGGTTTTTCACAAGAAATAAAAAAAACAAACCTGGGAATAAAAACAGAAATTAATTCCCTTGCTATCGAAATTCAGTTTTATTCTTCATCAGTATTACGGTTTTTAAAATATCCAACAGGCAATGAATATACAAAGCAAAGCCTTTCAGTAATAAAAACTCCCCAACCGACAAAATTTGTAATTTCTCAAAATGATGATGAATTGTCACTAAAAACCGAAAGTATCCTTGTTGTTTTAAATTTAAAAAACGGTGGGATATCTTTCCAGACACTTTCAGGCAAAACCCTTCTGGTTGAAAAAGAGTCGGGTGCAACCTTTACTGATTTTAACGATGTTGGTATTAAAACCTATAGTATTGGACAGTCATTTATATTAGATGAAGATGAAACCATATACGGACTTGGTATTCTTCAAAACGGAAAAATGTCGCAACGAAATCAGGAGGTATTTATGGTTCAAAACAATACATGGGATTTCGTTACATTTTTTCAATCGGTAAAAGGTTACGGCCTTTTTTGGGATAATTATTCCCCAACCATTTTTAAAGATACCACTGATGAAACATCTTTTACATCTGAAGTTGGCGAAGGTATTGATTATTATTTCATGTTCGGAGGCAATGCCGATGGTGTGATTGCCCAAATGCGCGACCTTACCGGACAAGTGCCTATGTTTCCTTTATGGACGTATGGTTATTGGCAAAGCAAAGAGCGCTATAAAAGTCAGGACGAAACTGTGGGTGTAGTAAAAAAATACCGTGAACTTGGTGTGCCTCTTGATGGTATTATTCAGGACTGGCGGTATTGGGGCAATAATTACTTATGGAACGCCATGGAGTTTCTTAACGAGGAGTTTTATGACCCTCACAAAATGATCGATGATGTACATCAGATGAATGCACACATAATTATATCCATCTGGAATTCTTTCGGGCCGAAAACAAAACAATACAGGGAACTGGATAGTATTGGTGCCCTTCTGGATTTCAGGACATGGCCGGAGTCTGGTTCTTTTAAATGGCCGCCCAACCTTGATTATCCCTCGGGTGTAAAAGTATATGATGCCTATAATCCTGCTGCACGCGATATTTACTGGAAATACCTTAATGACGGTATCTTTTCCTTAGGTATGGACGGATGGTGGATTGATTCTTCTGAACCTGATCACTTCCACCCTAAACCTTCCGATTTCGATAATCAAACTTATCTGGGTTCATTTCGAAAAGTAAGGAATGCTTATCCACTTATGACTGTTGGGGGTGTTTATAGTAATCAGCGTAAAGCATCTTCCGATAAACGTGTTTTCATTTTAACCCGTTCAGCTTTTGCTGGCCAGCAGCGCTATGCAGCCAATACCTGGTCGGGCGATGTAGTGGCTTCATGGGATGCACTAAGAAACCAAATTTCAGCAGGATTGAACTTTTCACTTTGTGGAATACCTCATTGGAATAGTGATATTGGAGGTTTTTTTCTATGGGATTACAAGAACCCTCTTACAAATGCCGATTATCGCGAATTATATGTTCGCTGGTTACAATTTGGTACTTTTTGTCCCATGATGCGTTCACATGGCGCTGATGCTCCCCGGGAAATTTACCAGTTTGGACAAAAAGGCGACAACATATATGATGCCATTGAGAAATACATCAACCTCCGCTATCTTTTATTGCCCTATATTTACTCTGTTTCTTGGGATGTAACAGCAAACCAATCGAGTATGATGCGTGCCCTGGTTATGGACTTTTCCGATGATAAAAATACATTAGATATCAACAATCAATATATGTTTGGAAAATCAATCCTGGTTTGCCCGATAACTAAAGCATTATATAATAACGACAATAAGGCCAATTTCAGTTTAGTCAAGACGGAAGAAGTATATCTGCCAAAAGGTACTGACTGGATTGATTTCTGGACAGGTGAAAAAAATCAGGGAGGACAAACAATTCGTAAACAAGCGCCTATCGATATAATGCCTTTATATGTAAAAGCAGGATCAATATTACCCATTGGCCCTAAAGTTCAATATGCTGAAGAAAAAACATGGGATGGTCTCGAAATACGAATTTACGAAGGAGCTGATGGCGAATTCACTTTATATGAAGATGAAAATGATAACTACAACTATGAAAAAGGTGTGTATTCAACCATTAGATTTACCTGGAACGATGCCAAAAAAGAGTTGACTATTGCCGATCGCAAAGGATCGTTCCCCGGTATGTTGACCAAACGTAAGTTCAACATTGTTAAAGTATCGAAAAGTAATGGTTTGGGCGACAGCGTTACGACAAAATACGATAAAACGGTTGATTATAATGGATCAAAAACTTTAGTTAAACTTTAAAAATTTACTATATGAATCTCAATAAATACATAATGATAATCTGTTTTCTAATGCTGTTAATGAATGCAGGAAATGCAAGTTCTCAGAACATTATACCGCCTCAGCTTCCCATTATTCAGACTAAGTACACAGCGGATCCTGCACCTTTGGTTTATAATGACACGGTTTTTTTATATACCGGACACGATGAAGATGACGCAATGGGTTTTAAAATGCACAATTGGTTACTCTATTCGTCCACCGATATGGTGAACTGGACCGACCATGGTATAGTTGCTTCATTAAAAAACTTTTCATGGGTGCCTCACGATAATGGGGCCTGGGCTGCACAATGTATAGAACGTAACGGAAAGTTTTACCTCTATTGCCCAATGCCAGGCGGAGTAGGAATAGGAGTTCTAGTCGCTGATAGTCCATACGGACCATTCATTGATCCTCTCGAAAAGCCTTTGGTTAAAAACAGCAATCACGATATTGACCCAACCATTTTATTTGACGATGATGGCCAAGCATATATGTACTGGGGAAATCCCAAAGTATATTACGTAAAATTGAATGAGGATATGATTTCCTATTCGGGCGAAATTATGCAGGAACCAACAACGCCAAATAATTATCAGGAAGGGCCATGGGTTTGGAAACGTAACGATTACTATTACTTAGCCTATGCCTCAACCTGCTGCCCCGAAGGAATTGGTTATGCCATGAGCAACGCCCCGACAGGCCCATGGGAATATAAAGGAATGATTATAGATGCATCAAAACTAACCAGGGGCAACCATCCGGGAATTATTGAATATAAAGGAAAATCATATTGTTTTGGGCATAGTTACGACTTGCTGAAACTATCTACATCTAAATTTTACGAGCGCCGCTCAGTCGATATGGACGAAATGGTTTATAATCCGGATGGAACCATACAATCCCGCCCATACTGGTCGGTTGAAGGCCCTGAACAAATTGGCACTTTAAACCCTTATAAACGTGTTGAAGCCGAAACCATGGCTTGGAGCGAAGGCGTAAAAACCAGGTTTGAAACCGAATGGGAAGGAGATTTTGAATGGGCAAGAGGGAAAAAAATTGCTGACCGCTTGTTTGTTACTTCTATTCATAATGGCGATTATATCATGGTTAAAGGTGTCGATTTTGCCTCGGGTACAAACTCAGTTGAAGTTAGCGTTTCCTCGCTTTATGGCGGAAAAATCGAAATCCGGATAGACAATATTAATGGGCCTGTTATTGCTGAAGTTGATATAAATACTTCACAAAAAGGCGGTATCTGGAAAACATTTACTGCACCTGTGAAAAGCATTACCAAGGTACACGATTTATATTTTATTTTCAGGGGAGAAAAAGACCTGTTTGATTTTGACTGGTGGAAATTTAATCATTAAACTAATTATAAAAGATGAAATACCTTTTTAAAACGATAAACTTTCTCTTCCTGGCTATATGCATGGGTCGAATTTTAGCACAAAATCCAATTATACAAACTTATTTCACGGCCGACCCGGCACCCATGGTGTACGATGGCACGGTGTACCTCTATACTTCGCACGATGAGGACTCAACGGTAAACAACTTTTTTACCATGTACGACTGGCGTTGCTATTCTTCAAAAGATATGGTGAACTGGACCGATCATGGTGCAATAGCCTCGTTGAAAAATTTCAACTGGCACGATAAAACTAACGGAGCTTGGGCTCCACAGTGCATCGAACGGAATGGCAAGTTTTACCTCTATGTACCCATTCATGGCGAAGGGATTGCTGTAATTGTTTCCGACTCTCCAACCGGACCCTTTACCGATCCACTTGGTAGACG
>JAFGOZ010000353.1 GCA_016926235.1 Bacteroidales bacterium
AACAGATTGCCTATAGACACTTTATTCGACAAAATGATATAAATAGATATTATTCAGTAACTTAAATGTGTCAAAGTAGAATTAAATATAGTGATTTATAAACAATTATGCAATGATAATTTTTTGATAAATACCTATTACAAAAAATATTTTACGATAATTAATAAATATCAAGAGCCAATCCAAAACAAAATACATCAAAACCGACCTCCTCGTAATAACTGGCATTTTGATATGAACCGAGTACTTTTATAGCAACGTTTTTCCACTCATATACTTTGAAAACCAGGTCAATATCTACTTCTCTCCTTACAACTTTACCTGTTTTGTAATCAGGAGCAATTCTAAACTCTGCTGATGTTTCTAAAAAATGCAATGGATAAATGTCTAAACGACAACTATGCTCGTTAAACATTATATTTGAAGTACTTTCAAGCATTGCCCCCGTCCCGATTCTGAAATTCACTTCTTTTTCTACTATTAAATTAAACATCAAAATTTGCCAATCAATCGTTGTATATAACAGGTCCTCATTCAGATGCTTTTCCTTATTGGAAAAGACCCGTAAATCTGTTGTTAATAATCCACCTGTATATCTCAAACGAGGCATCATTGTTAAACTATTGGGAGTAATATTTCCCACCGGGATATCAAAAGTAAAACTCCTTATTCTTTGAATGATTGTATCTTTCGATAAGATATTGTCATTAGCTTTAGTTAATCCTGCAGCAATATTATCAATCATATCTCCTATTAATAAACAACCATCCAAACAGGCTGAAATATCAAATTCCGAATCACAATACGAATCATCATCACTTTCATATTCGTAATGATCATCGTAATTTTCCCTATTACTTTGATTGTCACAAGAAGAATTATTTCGATTATTACTTTTAGCTTCTCTTTTTCCCGAATTATCTTTTGAAGCATCAATTATTTTTTGATTTACCTGGCAAAATGCACATTCAACATTAAAAAGAAGTAATAAAAATATCCATTTCATATATCCCTGTTTACAATTGTAAAACCAATAATAATGCCAAACAATATTATTCACCAAATAATCGCAATAAAATGAACAAATTAAAAACTCCATTGTATTTCATTTAAACATTGTTTAAGATGAAGACACAATACATGACAACAATAATTATTTTTAGTTTAGCTTTATTAACTCTCAATAGTTGTGCTCAAAAAAAAAATGAAAACAATATGATAACCGATAATCCATTTAGAGCCCTCACTCCAGAAGAAGAAAGGGTAATTGTATATAAGGGCACTGAAATGCCCAATACCGGAAAATATAATGATTATACCGGTGAAGGTATCTACACTTGCAAGCGTTGCGATTTACCTCTATACAAATCTGAAGATAAATTTCCATCTCATTGTGGATGGCCCAGCTTTGACGATGAGATAAATGGTGCAGTTAAGCGCCAAACGGATACTGACGGTCAGCGTACTGAAATACTTTGTGCAAATTGTGGCGCACATTTAGGACATGTATTTTTAGGTGAGGGATTTACAGATAAAAATACGCGGCATTGTGTAAACTCTATCTCACTTAATTTTTATACCAGTGAAGAATGGCAAAAAAAGATTGATGCAGAGAAAGGAAAGCAAGATACTGCTTATTTTGCATCTGGATGTTTCTGGGGTACAGAATATCACTTTGAACGAAAAGAAGGTGTTCTATCTACTGAAGTTGGATATACAGGAGGCACCAAAAAAAATCCCACTTACAAAGAAGTTTGCACAGGAACTACAGGACATGCGGAAACCACCCGGGTGATATTTAATCCGGAGAAGGTAAGTTATGAAGACCTGGTAAAGCTATTCTTTGAAACACATGACCCCACCCAGTTTAATCGGCAAGGACCAGATGTTGGCACACAATACCGGTCTGAGATTTTTTATTTAAATGAGGAACAAAAGAATACAGCTGAAAAACTAAAAGTTGTGCTTGAATCCAAAGGTTTTAAGATAGCCACAAAAATAACAGCGGCTTCTGTATTTTGGCTTGCAGAAGAGTACCATCAACAGTATTATACTCATAAAGGCTCTACTCCTTATTGTCACATTTATACCAAACGGTTTGACTAGTATTTGATTATCGGATGACTGCTATTCTTTGAGTTAAATACTTGTCATTGGTCTGCATTATACATAAATATGAGCCTGGCTGTAAGTTACTTCCTTCAAATTTAACAGAATAAGTGCCATCTGAATAATACCCATTAATTACACTTGTTCTCAATTTACCTGAAATATCAATAATATAAATGATTATTTTTGATGGTTCTGTCAAAGTAAATTGAATAGTAGTAGCACTATTAAAGGGATTGGGATAAATACTGAAATCGTTTCCCGCCAGCGATAACTCAATCGAAGCGGGCTCACGGCTGTAGGAACTTTCAAAGCATCCCAGGTCCGGTGCATTGCCCAGAAAAGGAAGGCCTGCATCAACACCAGCATCAACCAATAAGCTTAATGAATCTAATCGGAATAAAGAGGTTTCAGGTATTGAGCCATCACCTAATCTGAGAATCGTATCCTCCCTAAGATCCAGACTTACAAAATCAGCTGCAGAAACTGTGAATCCAGTATTCCATGTATTGTTTGCCTGTATGGCATTTGATATTGAAATTGGACCATTAAGTGAAATATTATTCTTTAAATTATGCTTCTGACCAGTATCCACATTATTTCCCAAACCATAATTGTAGCCGTTGTTGTAAGCAGTACAGTTAAGGATAGTAAGACCACCGGCATTGTTATTCTGATCAAAGCCTTTGCCCGGTTGTCCATAAGCTACACAATTTGTGAGTATATTATTTGCCACCTTATAATTACCTCCTACCTTAAATCCATTTCCATTACCGGCAAATACATCAACTCCAAAAACGTTTATGCCATTTCTGAAAGCCCAGCAATATTCAAAAGTCACAATCTCCGGGCTGTCAAAGCAATCATAGCCATCATCCGAATTCTCCCAGGCACGGCAACCAATAAACTTATTTCCGGGTCCCTGCGTCTGCTTAGGTCCAAAACCATCAGCCATACTCCCATCTTTTTTAGGATCAAAGTTTTGAAATGCATCACAGTTAATAACCGTAGTATATGAACCTCCTTTATTTATCTCCAGGCCGGTATTCTGATTCCTGTAAAACCTGCAATTCACAAAGGTGTTGTAAGACCCTTCAACATAAGCTCCCTGGTATCCGGCATGTGTTATATCAATTCCTTTGAAATACCAGTAACTGCCTGTAACAGAAAAACCATACGAATCCTGTACCCAAAGTGTGTCATAAAATGAAAAGTTGAAAACGGCCTGAATACTATCCAGGGTAATCATATATATCAGGCTATCCTCCATACCTGATTGAGTGAATTTAATTGTATTCTTTTGACCCGCGACATATGGGACCACGTATGTTCCTCCCTGCAAAACAATGCTATCACCTGCAACAACTAAACCCAATGCAGTAGAATAATCCATTGCAGAATCAAAACTTGCTCCGTTGTTTGTAGCAACACCTGATGGTGAAACATAATAGGTATTAGGAATAGCTAATAAAGAACTCAAAATTAAGCCTGATAATACCAGTAATAATCTTATACTCATATCTTAATAATTTAAATCAATGCTTGGGAGGCGATCCGATCAAATGAGATACAAATATAAGCAAGAACCTGATAACCCGATTGTCAATGCCAATTAATTTATTGTATGTTCCTGATAATTTATAACCAATACCTTTTAATCTATTCTAATTGCTTAATAATTCTTTATCAATGTCCCTAATTTAATGCCAGCATCCTATAATTCACTGTTAATGCCATATATTTTGTTGTAAGCATCCGATAATTCTTTGTCTATGCCTGATAATTTACTGTATGTGTCCGATAATTCTTTGTCTATGCCCATTAATTTGATGTAAGCATCCATTAATTTGTTGTCAATGTGCATTAGATAACAAACTTTAATAAAAATTTCATTTCCAATAATCAACACATTATCTTTGTGCCCGATTTAAGAAATAAATTATGCAAATACAGGAAATTGTTATTGCTGCAATAAAGCAGGGGATTAAAGAACTTTACATTACAGATTGTGATGATAAACTAATTCAGATTCAAAAAACACGTAAAGAATTTGATGGTGACATCACTTTAGTAGTTTTCCCTTTATTAAAAACATCAAAGAAATCACCGGAACAAACAGGAGATGAGATTGGTAATTACCTAATAAAGAATACCGATGAAATAACTCAATTCAATGTTATCAAAGGATTTCTTAATCTGGTAGTAGCAGATAGTTATTGGTTATCATTTTTAAACAATTCAAGCAAAGATAAAAGCTTTGGCACAAAGAAACCTGCACCAGACTCCCCTGCAATAATGGTTGAATACTCCTCTCCTAACACAAATAAACCTTTACACTTAGGACATATACGGAACAACCTGCTGGGATATTCCATATCCAATATTTTAAAGGCTAATGGTCATAATATTATTAAAACCAACCTGGTAAATGACCGGGGTATACATATTTGTAAATCCATGCTCGCCTGGCAAAAGTGGGGAAAGAAGGCAACTCCTGAGTCTACGGGTAAAAAAGGAGATCATCTGGTTGGAGATTATTATGTAAAATTTGACCAGGAATATAAGAAAGAAATTGATACACTTATAAAATCGGGATTGAATGCTGAAGAAGCTGCAAAAAAAGCTCCCCTTATTTTGGAAGCTCAGGAGATGCTAAGAAAATGGGAAGCCGGTGACAAAGCTATTGTAAGCCTTTGGGAAACAATGAACCAGTGGGTATATGATGGATTTGACAAAACCTATAAAGCACTTGGAGTAGATTTTGACAGCATAGACTACGAATCAAAAACCTACAGCCTGGGTAAAGCTCTTGTAATGGAAGGACTTAAAAAAGGTATACTATACAAACGTGATGACGGTTCCATTTGGGCAGACCTGACAAAAGACGGGCTGGATGAAAAATTACTGCTTCGTGCTGACGGCACATCTGTCTATATGACACAGGATTTGGGAACTGCCCACAAACGATTTACAGAAAACAATATTGATGAACTGGTGTATGTAGTTGGAAATGAACAAAACTATCATTTTCAGGTACTTTCCTTAATTCTGGATAAATTAGGATTTTCATGGGCTAAAAGCCTCACCCATTTAAGCTATGGGATGGTAGACCTGCCTTCAGGAAAAATGAAATCCCGTGAAGGTACAGTAGTTGATGCCGATGACATTATTGAAGAAATGATTACCACCTCACGGGCAATGGCTGCAGAATTAGGAAAACTGGAAGGGTACTCTGACAAAGAAAAAGAAAACATCTTTCGTATTATTGGATTAGGAGCATTAAAATATTTTATATTAAAAGTTGATCCAAAGAAAAACATGACTTTTAACCCTGAGGAATCAGTAGATTTTAATGGTAATACCGGGCCTTTCATCCAATACACATATGCACGTATCCTTTCTGTATTGCGTAAAGCAGAGGATGAAGGAATTCCATTCCTTCGCGAAATTAAAACTTCTATATCTCTGGTTGAGAAAGAAAAGAGCCTGTTAAAACTTTTGCACGAATATCCTGAAGTAGTAAAAGAATCAGCAGAAACTTATAATCCTTCCTTAATTGCCAATTATACCTATGAATTGGTGAAAGAATACAACCAGTTCTATCATGACTATAGCATTATTAAAGAAGAAAAAACGGACATCCGGGATTTCAGGTTGTTACTTTCTTCGTTCACGGCTACGATAATAACACAAGCAATGGCATTATTAGGAATTGAAGTACCTGAAAGAATGTAAGAATAAACCTTTTTACTTTTCTGCTTTTTCTTATTAAGATTTATTCATGCATGTTAGCGTACTTTATAAACCGTCCAGAGCTAACATCATTACCAACAGAAATTGAGTAAATATAGCTGCCCTGAGCAAATCCCGAAGTATTTAGCTCAATTATAGAATCATCTTTAGTATTAATTGTATAGCTTTTTTCAAATACTTTATCCCCCAATACATTATATATAGTTATTTTAAGGTCATTACTCACGAGATTCTCTAACTGTAAGGTTAGTTTATCGTAAACAGGATTGGGATAAACGGTAATTAAATTCGTTTTAGCTATCGGATCTTTAGAAGATACATACGTAGACAATAGCAATGGAAAGTCAGAGGAATTCTTTGATCCTTTGGCTGTAAGGACATAGTATCTGGATTCAGCCACTACCACCTTACTTCCAATTGAATCAACTTGCACGCCATCAAGGAATACCGAATCTGCAAAAATAGTGCTCCATCTTAGTTCTACATCACTACCAACAGCAGCTGGCTTTGTAACTTGATAAAAGTTTGAAACATATGCTCTTCCTGCATCCACCTTGTGCATTAAATCTTCCGCAAGGAACCAATTAAAAAGGATCTGTGCCATTTTTTTGTGCCCTGCTCCATTCGGATGCAATGAATCGTAAGTATATTGTACGCTATCAACAAAAGGTGTATGTAAATCCAGCAAATATGTACTTTTCATTTTAGCTACAGAATCAATTAACGGAATGGTGTAGTTCACAAGAATAGTGTCATGATGGGGATTACCTGAACTATATGGATGCTGGCCCCAAATTGGTGTAGGATCACATACTATAAATTTAGTATCCGGGTTACGGAACCTGAAAGTATCTATCATCGACAGGTAATCGTCTAAAAACCTTTCTTCCACGCTGGCCAAAAGATCAGGTTTAGAGTCATTTGTGCCGAGCATTATTAAACAGATGTCCGGAACTGTTTTTAGGGCAGTTGCAAAAATCGATTCACTCCATATTGGCGCACTGGAAGTTTTTAACATTGTGCGTCCTGAAACACCTGCATTTAGAATTTCAAGTGTATCCCCGTAAATTGTCTCCATCAAATTTCCAAATTGAGTAGCATACGAAGTATCTGCATTACTTAAACCATAACCATATACTCCTTGCGTGATACTATTTCCAATAAAAGCCATTCTTACCTTATAGGCCTGTGAATTAGTCGAAAAGGTTATTAAAACTAAAAATATTGGTGTTAGAAGAATTTTTGTGGGAAAATCTTTAAAGTTGATCATTTTCATTTCTTCTGTATTAAATGGTTATTAAACTTGCAATATAGAAAAATTTTACAGAAACCTGTTTTTAAATATTAAAAATGCAAATGTTTCATATCAAAACATTTCTTTCACTTTATTCATTATTTAATTACATATTTATAATTTCAAAATGCGAAATTAATGGAATTCGAAGTAATTACTTGTATGATTGTGGATTCCAGCCATCCAGAACAAAAACCGGATTTGAATATTTTTCGATAAGCTCTTTGTCTTTATCCATAGTTAATTGACCTGAAAAATCAGTCCTCCGGGAAACATCAACGGGTTCTCCATCATCAATATTTGTACTATTATATTCCCAGTAATGCATATTTTTTGTTTCTCCACCAACATCACCCCAACCTTCAGGAACAATGTTTTTAAGTGAACAATTAATCAGAACAGCTTCACTGTGAGGATAATTATAAATACCTTGATTTACAGGTGCCCTTGCTAATACACTTCCATCAGGATTTGTTCCTGTAAAGCGACAATTCAGGAATACATTGCCATGGTTGGCTTTTGTATTTCTAATCCACATAAAAGGGCCTGGTGAATAAAAGTCGCAATCTTTGAAAAACGCAGGACCGCGGCCAAGTATCATATCTCCCCCACCATCAATTTTCACATCTTCAAAATAGGCAGGTCCATTAGTTTGTAAAGCATCGCCTGATCCTACAATATTCACTCCTTTCACAAATATTTTATTTCCGTTAATAAGTAAGCCTTCTGCCTGCCCAGTTAACAAGGTCTTAACAGTAAAATTCAATAATTGAATATTCGTACAATTATCAACGGCAAATGCAGCCCTTCTGGAAGGAAATGTTCCAGGCCATTCATTGGTCTTTACATTCCAAGGATGAGGATTAAAAACCTCGTTGTTAGCGTACTGAATAATAACTTTTTCCCTGTCTTCCCCATTAATTATTATGTTTGATTTATTCCGGAAATAAATCAGTTCTTCATAAACACCTTTTTTTATGAAGATTTCAACAGTATCTTCATAATAATCCGGGATATAATCCAAGGCTCCCTGTAATGTATTAAAATCGCCATCACCATTATCATCGACCACAAACCTGTTATTAAATTCAGGGGGAGACTGACGTGTACGAAAACACCATGTATTCTTGTTATAAATTCCTTTAAAGTTACCACCAGATGTAAATATCACGCTACTATCGATCAAAACATAATAGGATTTGTTATATTCTAAAAGATTATGGTGCAAATAAATAGTTGCTGTGTTCTCATTCACTATTATCGGATAAAAATGAAAGGCATCTGTAAAACCTCCAATAATGGTTAACTGGAAAGTATCAGCGGTTGGTATGGCAGTCCCAGAAGGAGTTCCTGGCTTGGTATTAGCATTGGTAAAATTACCTGACACATATTTATAAGGTATTGTGGTGTAGTCGGCTACCGGGTTTTTATTAGGCTCAGCAGGTCCTGCCGGGATGCTCATATCGATCATATCAACCAATGAATCTGTCTCACTGTCATATACCTTTATTTTCCCTCTATTTCCAACTACAGGTTCCGATGCAAAAATAATTTTAAGATGTGTATCGGGATTTATATCCTTTTCCTTATTCCCCGGATAAATAATAACATCGTCAGGTACTTCTGTTGAATTGCAGGATATGAATAAAAGAATACCTATAAGATAATAGACTATATAAAAAAATATTGTTCTGATTTCTATCATTTTTAATCATGTTAATATAATCATTTCTCAACACGCACAACCCTTACCACACAATCAACATCACCGGTCAATCTTCCCTCGTCACTCATCATAAAGTTTTCGAATTATTTGAATTTACAAACAATACATTCCCCATACGCTCATATCCTTCAAAAAGCCGGGATCCAATTTTTTGTAACTCTTCTGAGCTAAAGCCTATCACTGTTAAAGCTGCATGAGCCGAACGTTCTGTTATTAAATCTTTATAAGGGGTATTACCTTCAAGGTGGATTATTTCAATATTCCTTTTACTTATAGGCAACCTTCCTGTATTAATCAGGTTTTGCAACTCACTTCTTTGTTCGCTAAGATTCGTATCTGTAGTCAGGCTGTATATTTTAATCTTACTTTTCTTCCAATCAGGATGGCTCATTATGATATAACTTAAAAGTATCATCAGATTTGTGTTTTTATCTGTGAGACTATGTAACCATATATGAATCCCCCTTCTGAAATCAATATGCTTTTCTGAACTCCCTAAAATACAAATATCAAAATCTCCAGCTTCGGCCAATGGATAATTTTTAACAATTAAGGGCAAATTAACAGGATCTGATTTGTCATATTCAAATATTATCATATTATTCTCCATCCCTGTAATACTGGGTAGTTGTATGGTTTGAGCTATAGCTGATGTATACGATGGAGATATAAGAGTATCAAGATATACATGCCCGTGTTTCGTCTCGTAATGATCTAATAGTTTTTCTAGTGTCTCTTTTGCTAATTTATAACTACTTGGTGTAAAATAATCTTCAATAAGGTGGATATAGGTACCAAATCCATATTGATAGGATATCCATTCCAATAATTTAAAAGCACTATCGCGTTCAAAAGAACTTGGAGATATACAAATTGCAGATGGCCTCCATTTATTTTTGGTTTCAGCTTTTTTTGTCTTTTGCATATATACCTGCATATTCCGGCTAAACTGGAAAATTGTATCCTGAAAAATTGCCTGTACACCCTGTCTTTCTTTATGATAATAGCTTATAATTATATAAATAAGGGTCATTACTATGATAGCAGCAATAGCATACGTAGTACTTATTTTAAACATTAGCCAAAAGCACATAAGAAACCCTACTAATGAGATATACCATTTTGACTTAAAAGCAGGCCGATAGGAAGGGTCTGCACCAAAATGATAGAGAAATGAAATAAGGCAAAGCGAACCATAAGTTATCATAAAAAACATGGATATAAGCTGGGCAACAAAGTTTACATCGCCCATGGCAACAAACACAAAAGCAATAACACAAGTGATTATCGAAGCATTGTATGGTTCGTTTGTCACTGGTTTTCCTTTTGAAATAAATCGGTTTAAGCCCTTCAAAGGCAAGGATTTGTCTGCTCCAAGTGCCTGCAGTGTTCTAGGGGCAACCATTACAGATCCAATGGCTGATGACAAGGTTGAAGCTGCCAATCCAAGTGGAACTATAAAAGCACCTCCAAGAGCTATTTTTGACATGATAAGCTGGTGTTCATTCAAATCATCAGGGCTTGCTGAAACTGCTAATTTCCATGCTACCAGCAGGTATAGAATCATTCCTATTATAGTGGCACTGGTAGTACCCAACGGAATAGACTTTGCCGGATTGCGTAAATCTCCGGATAACCCAACACCTGCTGTCATTCCAGTAAATGCAGGAAAACATATAGCAAACCAAACAAAAAACTTGTCGCTGTTTCTAAATGCCTGATGAAAAGGATTATTTCCATTCTCAATAAAATAATCTGTCTTACCCAGAAAAAACAGCAAAAGTGAAATAAATAATATACCCACAACAATATACAATGTTTTTACACCCATATTGGCGCCTTTCTTGAGGATAAGCCATGTGAGACCAGCCATGGCAGGAAGGCTAATCACCTGACGGGGAAGTATTAATCCCGTTTTGTCAGTAAAAAAATTGAATACAGGTTCAAAAGCTTCTGTGAATGCTATAATATAAAATGCCACGCTAATAGCTTGTGACAGATAGAGTGAAAAACCTATTGTTGCCCCGATATTCAACCCAAAGGAGCGCGAAATAATAAAATATTCACCACCCCCTTCAACTTTTTGATTTGTAGCAATCTCTGATAATGATAACGCCGTGGGTATAGTCACCAGATGACCAATGAAAATGATGAGTACTACTCCCAGGAAACCAACAGCTCCTGTAGCCATTCCAAAACGCAAAAACAATATCGCACCAAGTATGGTAGAAATTGCTGTAAAAAAAACAGGTGCAGTACCAAATCCAAGCTTTTTTTGGCCGTTTGTTTCCATCAAAGATCAGTTTATTTTACTAAGATATCATTTGTTTGGGTTATTTACCAGTTTTTTAAAATAATTGTTGAGGAAGACAGAATTCCGAAGATCGAAGCAGATTTCTATCTTTGGACTTTTGTCTTATGACATTTTATAACTTTTTTTTATTTACATAGCGTACTTTTTTTCTAAACAATTTGTAATTTGGATAATAATTTTTTAAGCATGTCATTTCTTCCCTCATATAAAGTCTTTTCCCGTAAGTGGTTTATTAACTATTCCTACATTATTATAGGTGCATTTCTGCTTGCAGCTGGTTTTGTTTTTTTTATTACACCTTATAAAATCGTACCCGGAGGAGTTTATGGCATAAGTATTGTAATACATTATATGACCCAGGGGATCTTTAGCTTTGCCCCTGAAGGCTTGCCCATAGGCACAGTGGGTTTTATTTTAAACATTCCGTTAACCATTATTGGTATTAAAGTTCTTGGACCAAGATTTGGTTTAAAGACAATAATTGGTTTCTTTTTAACTTCATTTTTTATTGATTTTCAAACCTATCTTTGGGGTTACAAGCCTCTTGTCCCAGATGATCCGTTAATCTCATCTATTTTTGGTGCTCTCCTTTTTGGCATAGGAATGGGACTTATATTTAAATCCCAGGCTTCATCAGGAGGTACTGATATTATTGGAATGATTATTTTTAAATATACACATTTACCTATAGGTCAGGCTATTATTATTGTAGATTCATTTGTTGTCCTTCTGGGACTTGCCGTTTTTAAAGACTGGAAAATCCCGTTATACTCATGGCTGGTGATATTTATTACCGGAAGGGTTATTGATGCAGTGATGCAAGGGATTAATTATGAGAAAGCTGTATACATCATCTCTGATGAATATGAGAGTATAAGGAAAAAAATTTTGGTAGATTTGGGAAGAGGTGGTACGCTTATTGTAGGAAAAGGAATGTATGAAGGACACGAACGCAAGATGATTTATACTGTAATAAGCAGAAGGGAACTGGCAATATTGCGGGATTTTGTTAAAGAAGTCGATCCTAAAGCTTTTATGGTAGTAATCAATGCGAATGAAGTGCTTGGAGAAGGATTTAAACCATTAGTCGAAGAATAATATTTTATATTCATGAGGACAAAAAATCTGATTTTAACTTTAACAATTCTTGCATTTTCAATTTTAGAGATAAATTCCCAGGAAATACAGGATAGCTCTGAAGCTTCAATAGATACATCCTATTTTATTGCCGGTGATGATGAATACAATTTATTTGCTGCAGCAGAAAGAGGTGATAGTGCCGTTGTTAAAATACTCTTGAAACGCGATGTTGATGTAAATGCACAAGACTGGGATAATGTAACCGCATTAATGTATGCTTCTGGACAAGGACATATAGGTGTAGTAAGTATTTTACTATTCTATGGTGCAGAAGTAAATCTGAAACCTGACAACAAAATGACCGCTTTGCTCAGCGCAGCAAAATTTGATCATACTGATGTTTTAGATTTACTTATACAAAATGGTGCAAATCTGAATGATCAGGATGAAACAGGATCTACTGCATTAATGTATGCCGCTGCGTATAATTACTTTATTGTTGCCGACATGTTGTTGTTTTACGGTGCAGATACCGAGATAAAAGATAAAGCGGGCAATACGGCTTTAATGGTGGCCTGTCATGCAGGCAACAATGAAATAGCGGACTTGCTTTTAGAAAACCTTGCTGACCCTGAATATGTTAATAACGAAGGATATACACCACTAATCTTAGCATCCTCAAAAGGATTCGAAGATATTGTGCAAACATTAATCGAATACGGTGTTAACCTGGATGCCTCAACAGAAGATGGGATAACAGCTCTTGCAATGGCCGCAAAAAACGGGCATAATAAAATCGTAGAGAAATTATTATACTATGGGGCAGATCCTGAACCAAGCGAGGAACCAACTGTTAATCCATTGGCCCTAGCTAAAAAATATAAACATTTTGAAATAGAGACCATGCTAAAAGAAGCAGGAGCTAAATCCGTAAACGATCGAATCAATATTAATCGTATGGGGCTTGCATTTGATATGAACTGGAACACAACAGACTTTATGTATGGAGGCCGGTTTGATATTCAAAATGACCGTTTTGGTTTGGATATTTCCGCAGGTTATCTCACCAGGGCAGGAAATAAAAGAGTGCTAGTTGAGAAGGGTGAACATACTTATTATCAATTATTTGAAAAAAGATCTTTAGTAAATCTAGGAATGAGCAAAAGGATAAAATTAGGTAAAACAGCCCTCGGTGGAACCCAGGGTATTTTTATCGGAGCTAATGGCTTATATTCGTATGGAAAATACCGTGGAGTACCATTTAAACCGGATGATCTAATCCTTTTTGCTCCTGAATTGGGTTATTATTCTCTCGGCAAACATACATCGATGAAAATCTCATACGAATACCTGAACTTTGATGAATACAAAGTTTCCCCACACAGAATCAATATATCATTCTCAATTCAAATTAATATTAAAAAAGAAGAAGTAAGTGATTATAAAATTAAATGGCTCGATTAAAAACAACTACTATGAATAGCATCAGAACAATATGTACCATACTGACAATATTTTTCTTATTCTCATGTGAAGACCCGGATGATTTCGATTGCGATCAATGCTTGCCTGAGAAACCATCAGTAGGAGACCTTAAAATAAAACTTACCATTAATGGAGAAAACCCTGAGGTGCCTATAACAATTTATTTTGATAATATTGACGGTTTTGTATTTCATAAGGCTACAGTAAGAACAGATGAATACCTTGTTGAAGGTGCATTAAACCAGGACTATGCTGTTGAAGCCAGATACATTGTTGATGGTGACACTATTTTTGTTATTGATGCAGACTATATGGAGTATAAAGAAGCTACATGCGATGAACAATGCTGGATTATAAAAGGTGACGTGTTTGACGTAAGGCTTAAATATAATAAATAAGAAGGTCAAAATCTTAACTTAATTCTACTTTGACACATTGGAAAATCAACCAGTTTTTGCCCTTATTCCCTAAAGGGAACTGTTTGATTTTCAG
>JAFGOZ010000354.1 GCA_016926235.1 Bacteroidales bacterium
AACAGATTGCCTATAGACACTTTATTCGACAAAATGATATAAATAGATATTATTCAGTAACTTAAATGTGTCAAAGTAGAACTAATTCTATTTTCCATTTACACAAACCAAGCTGGAGTAAAAATAATGAAATTATTAATAACAGTAATATTATTGATGAAATAAGTACTCGAACCTCCCATTTTTTGGTCTCTTTCTCGTAATATTTCCCTTTTCTTTCAAGCTCACTTTTTAATCCCATATACAAAATATTTTTGATCAAAATTATAGCTTATCTGATTACTGGTCAAGTATTTAAGCTAAGAGTTATTAACGAAAAATAATAATATATACGTTATATTACACATTTTTATCTTATATTTAGATTAATAAACTTTATATCAGCATATTAATATTAGAATATATGATTATATACTTATTTTATGTCGAAGAAAATTAAATTATTTATTGTTACAGGAATCTTTGTCGATTTCGAGAAAAACAAAGACCTCACAAATGAATTGCATTGTATTGTGGGCTATTTTACAAATCTAAAAGAGCTATATGGGAATTTTCAGCCAAATACAATCCAATCATATTCAACTATTTGCTCACATATCAACAAACATGGTTATTACATATCAAAGGAATCAAGATTCTGGCATAGAAGAGAATATGAAGATTTTAATGAAATAATTATTAGAGAGGTTGAAACTAATCAATTATATGCAACACATAAATATATTTCATTATCAGAACTACTATCGAAAGAGGTTAGTAGTATTGATGTTCATTTAGGCATGAATTTATCTCGGAGCTGATTTTAAAATGTGCCCTAATCGAGTAGGCAGCCGCTAGGCAAAGCCTAGCGGCTGCCTACTCGATTGGGTACAGTTTTTTTTTAAATTCAAATTGTCTATGATTAGTTTTGATTCGGTTAGAACTTTATTTCTTTCAAGAAATGAATAAAGGCCTTTCTTAATTTTAATGTCTTTGTATTTACCTTGCATAAGTGATTTCAGTTTGTTTTTATCAGTAAAATGATAATCCAAGCCATATTTATTAAGAAAAAGCATTAAAAATAAGTGAAATGCTTTTAGAGTATTATAATTTAGATTCTTAGGATCACTCTCTATATTTGTTATGTATACTACAACTTCTCTTATTGTTTCGTAATTCGTTTGAAATTTATCTTCAAAAGTTTTATAATCAATAGTTTTACCAGCATCTTCTATAAAGCTACAATATTTAACTAGGTCATCCTTGTAAAAATGATTCGAACATCCGCCAACAGGATATCCTAATTCATCTAATAATTCTCTTTCACAAAAGAAGTGCTTAAGAGTTTTAATATACTTTAAATATAAAGCATCTTCCTTATCAGCTTGTTTTAAATCAAAACTATAAATAGATTCTTCTGCTTTGAGTGTCCAAAAAAGGAACGATAGTAATCTATAAGTAGAACTGCGTAAATAATACCTTTCTGGTTCCTTCCAGCTTTCCTCCTTTACATTATGCCATTTCTCATCAATATGAGATGTTAAGTTCCATAGTCTATAATTCAATTCCTCAGCTGATTTTATCAATGGGGTTTTACTTTTTGATAAAATCTCTTTGATCTTCTTCCTTTGTTCAAAGTAGTACTCTCTCTTCATTTTATAATTAAGAGAATATTTCTCATAAATTAGTTTAACAATACCTCCAATAACAAAAAGAAACACTGTAACTGATGCACTTATTATGGCGCTTTGCGTTTCAGTTGGAAGTCCTCTAAACCAATCAAAAATAGCTTTGAACATATTTTATAGTTTTAGGTGTGTCTGTTCTAAAATTGTACCCAACAACCGTATAAAAACCACTAGTGGCATTTATTCCCATTGGAGCTTCACTCCAAATGTAATAAATCAATTGGATTTTTAACGCTTGAATATTAATTATTTATAACATTATTCTAGATCATTGTTGTGTTGGAACCTCACCTGGTCCTTTTGAAAAATATAAAATCTATATCTGGTTTCAAAAAACGAACATTTTAAGTAACTTTTTCATAATTACAATTCATATAATTTAAATAGTTACATTTTCCGTTTTATTTAATAGTTTAATAAATAACCCTTTTATAAGACTAAATTATGATTTTTGGTTATGCGAGAGTTTCAACCCCTCGCTAAGCGGAATTTGTAATTCCGCTTCTCCTGCTGAGCTGGATTTGTAACCGAACCGTCAGCTGGCAGTGAGCTTGGCAACTGTCCTCGCCTAAAACCAAAAAAGCCTCACAATCAAAAGATTTGAGGCTTTTTCGTACCCGGGGCGGGACTTGAACCCGCACAACCGTAATGGTCACAGGATTTTAAGTCCTGCGCGTCTACCAGTTCCGCCACCCGGGCGTATATTTTAATGAGCGATTTTTGATTTGATGAATTATTGATTTTTCAGTCTTGATTTTACTGTCTTTCTTGAAGAGGAAAAGATTTTGACTAATTCTTCTGATTCTTTTAACAGCTGTTTGCTTAATTCACAAACGCAAATCTTAGATTCTGTTAATACTTCAAGCCAAAAAGAACTTTCATCTATTTCTTCTACCACGATGCATATTTTTGAATAAAATTCTGCATCTGATCTGGCTCTGCAAGCTGCCCTATAGTTAGCTCCAGAAGAGGATGATGATCGTAATAATTGTTTTCCAATTATTCTGGCTTCATCTGTTTTTGGCAAAGTTTGAAAGAACCTTATTATTTCCAGCACAAAACGTTTTGTTCTATCCTGTAACTGTTTTGCATACATAAATAGATGCTTAAATCAATAAATCAATAAATCAAAAATCAACAAATAAAAATGAGCGGGAAACGGGACTCGAACCCGCGACCCCGACCTTGGCAAGGTCGTGCTCTACCAACTGAGCTATTCCCGCATAAGAAAATGCAAAATGCCGTTTTACATAATTTTAAAGAACTCGCGACCCCTATCCGCCAGCTGGCGGATCGTGCTCTGCTCCCGATATGTATCAGGAAGCTAATCACGCGAAACTTATTTTAAAAATGTAAAGATCATTTAATCTTATTTCTAAGAGTGGTGCAAATTTAAACTATTTTTTTTTTCTACAAAAAATATTAGCAATGAATATAAAAAAAGAATTAAATCTCAATATACGTTTCACTAAAGCGGTTTGTCTTTGATTCTTTGTAACTTTTTATTAAATTTAATAGTGTAAAATTAATTTAGAACAAATATGGTACAGATCCGTCGCATCCTTATGATTTTAAATCTGAAAACATTAATTATTACAGGTTTATCTATTGTTTCCACGCTGCTTTGTTTGAAATATAGTATAGTAGCTGAATTTCCATTAACGATAATTACAATAGCCATTGTTTTTCCTATCGTATTTTCTATTGGAGGGGCATATAAAAGGAGGGAAGTGGCTTTGTCAGAGTATGGATCAATTAAAGCACATTGCAGGGCATTATACTTTGTGCCGCGCGATTGGTTGGAAAAACCATCACAGGAAGTGGTTAAGAAAACCCGTGACATTATAGAAGTATTCCTGGTGAGCTGCAGGGACTTATTCACTGGCAAATTCAAAGACCTGGAAGAAAATGAGAAAGTTGTATACGAGAATTTTTCGAAACTATCGATTTTTATCAGGGATGAATTTCGGAAAAATGACTTACCCTCGGGTGAAGTTTCCAGGGCTAACCAGTATCTGAGTAAAATCATGATCTCATTTGAAAATACCAAGCATATTTACCAATATAGAACTCCACGGACACTGCGTGCCTTTAGTAATATTTTTATTTCACTCCTTCCAATATTATACGGACCTTATTTTGCTTTTATTGCCAAAGATTTTGCTGTTGGATTGGAATATGTTATACCAGTTTTATTTTCTGCAACACTTGTTGCACTTGACAATATCCAGGCACACCTGGAGAATCCCTTTGATTTGATTGGTGAGGATGATATACGTTTGAATGTAGATAAGTTCATTGCCAGTTTAAATTGATTTTGGTTATGAAAACAATTTTTGTACTTGTTTTATGTACTTTATGGGGAGTATTATCCGCTCAGGAAATACTATCAGATGAGATCTTTCAGAAATGGGATAAAGTAACTATAGAAAAAGCAAATACCGGTAAAGATTCTTCATTTTTAACTGATCCAGAAAAGGAAGTAATACTGCTATGCAACCTTGCCCGAATGAATGGGAAGCTTTTTACTGAAACTTTTGTAAAGAAATATATTGGTGATGAGGTGCATACAAATGATAACATAACATCATTAATCTCCGATTTGAAGAACCAGACTCCCATGGAACCTCTTTATGTGTCAAAAGTATTATATGAAGCTGCCCTTGAACATGCCAAGGAATCAGGAGAAAATGGCACAACCGGGCATGATAATTTTGGCGGCAGGTATTACAATGCCAATAAGATTTTTGATATGGTTGGCGAAAATTGTGATTATGGTAATCAGTACTCACTGAATATAGTGATGTCATTGCTGATTGACGAAGGAGTGCCCAGTCTGGGTCATCGGATAAATATTTTAAGAGATCGCTATACACACATAGGTGTTTCTATACAACCTCACAAGACTTATAGATATAATTGTGTAATGGGTTTTGGGGGTGAATGATTTTTCACTTTGAATTCTCTTAAAAAAATAGTAAATTACATATCAGGTAGTATAAAAACTTGAGACATGAAGGATATTTTAATTTCAAAGGAGAGAGTAAAGGATTTTCTTGCAGAAAGACTGACGTTTAATGTGTTGCAGGAAAATGAGGATAATCTGTATATGATTATTCGTAATGAGGGTCTTGGAGGTTTCAATAAGATGAGTGACCAGGAATTGTATGAAAATCTATTGATGGCAATTCCTGAATTTCAATTAATCACCCTGATAAGGGGAGATAGTACAAATCTTATAGCTCAGGTTAAGCCGGAATATAAAGATACTGAAGAGGATATTTTAATAGATATACACCGTATTATCCAGATGAAGCTTTAGTCAAATATTTGAAACATTCATGAGACTATAGCGTTAATGAAATTATAAATACTTGTTTAACACTAATGATGGGATATGGAAAAGTATAAAAGTATAGCGGTTCATGCACGTGCTACGTACTGGACAACCAAAGAATTGAATGATGAGGCTATTGTTGACTCTGATGATCTGGCAAAAGAAGTAAGTATGCAATGTAATATACTTGATAATGAGGGTTATGATATTGTGTCTGTGACTCCCATCAATTCAGGGAGTATTTCGGGAGGCAATGGTTTTTATCAGACCGAAAGCGTATTGATTTTGGCAAAATTAAAGAGCTAAGTGCAGCAATTATATAAAAAAGAGGCTGCCAATCATTAACAGCCTCTTTCTTTAAAACCCAAACCTATTTTTGTTATGCTGCATAATCATGCAGGCTATCCATTAATTTTTTCCGGGTAAAGAATATCCGGCTTTTTACTGTTCCGATTTTTAATCCAAGTTTATCTGCAATTTCTTTGTATTTGTAGCCTTCAGTATGCATTTTAAATGGAACTTTAAATTCATCCGTAAGCTTTTCAATTTGCTTGGTTATTTCTCCTGTCGAATATATTGTATCGGGATTTTCCTGTGCAGCTTGTTTTGAACTGTTTAGATAAAAAGAGTCTTTTGTATTATCTACGCTTGTATTTTCTCTTACTGCTTTACGATAGTTGTTAATGAATGTATTTTTCATAATAGTAAAAGTCCAAGCTTTTAAACTTGTATATTCAACAAATTTATCCCTGTTCGAAAGGGCTTTTAAAAAAGTTTCCTGCACTAAATCTTGTGCATCATCAGGATCAGAAGTCAGGCTCAATGCAAACCGTGAAAGGTTTTTTTCCAGGCCTACAAGTTGGTGATTGAATTCTACTGCTGTCATAATATCTGGTTTTAAATTATAAACTAAATTGTTTAACAAATATACAAAAAAAATAAACACATGTAAATACCTGTATATATAAACATGTAGTAAGATGGATATTATTCTAAATAAGGAATGTTTGTAACTATCAGCAATAGAGGACTTTGATAATAAAGAGGGACTAGTTTTATAAATTTAGTCTAAATAAACTAAAGTTGTTTGTTGTTTAAATTATGGGAAAAGTTAAACAGGTTTTGGGAGGTATAAAGGCTGGTTTATTTTTCCTAAAACTTCCTGGATCATGTTTGGATGGCTTATGATCTGCACATTTGGGTATGAATGATGAAAAGATTTTAGGGCCTGCCCGGAAAAAATGATTTGTTTATCAGGAATAGCTGAGGCCAGTCCGGATATATAGGTTTTCAGTTTTTCCGCATCATTACATGTGGTTATCGATGTAAATAAATAATCAATATCATTGTTTCCAACTACTTCAATAACATCGTTCAATGGCACGGACTGCCCAAGATAAATGACTTTATAATGATGTTTTTTCAGAATGTAATGATAGAAAAGGAGGCTTAATTCATGAAATTCATTCTCGGGCAGGAACATTAAGAATTTTGTTGTATCCGTGTTATCCTTAAGTAAAGTGCTATCGATGGCAACAATTAGTTTTTGTCTCACCAGTTGTGTTACAAAATGTTCCTGGGCAGGGTTTATTTTGCATGTCTGCCATAACAGGCCAATGTGATAAAACAAAGGATATAAGATATGAATGAAAGTTTCTTCAAAGCCCAATTGCATAATGCATTTTGAAAGGGTTTTTTCAAATTTTTGTTCATCAAATTCAACCGTGGATATGAGCAGGTTTTTTATCTGGGCCTCGTGATCTTCTGAGATATTGGATGAGTGCAATATTTTGTCGTATGTTTCTTCATCAGTTAATTTGGCAATTCGCGATATTTTATAACCATTGTTTAGCAGAATAGAAATGTTCAATAGTTTTTTCAGGTCCGCATCGCGATATGTCCTGATATTGGTGGAAGTGCGTTGAGGGTTGAAAAGGCCATATCTCTTCTCCCAAATACGTATGGTGTGGGCTTTTATCCCTGATATTTCTTCAAGTTGTTTAATTGAGTATGATGCCATTTGCTTTGCCTTAAATCATTTCACTAACAAATGTTAAAGAGAAATGTTTAATCCGTGAATTGTTTATTTGTATAAACCCAGATAATGGTTATGGCAAAAAAAAATTAAACAGGGGGGATATTATTTTTTTCGGATTATTGTTAATCCGTCACGAATGGGGATGATGACTTTATCTACTCTTGTGTCATTAGCTATAAAATCATTGAAAGCAATAATGCTTTTGGTTTCTTTATCGTTTGTCTTTAATTCCCCAATCACCTTTCCACTCCAAAGTATATTGTCTGCCAAAACATAACCTCCGCCTTTAAGTTTTGGAAAGATCGCCTGATACAGGGGAAGGTAATCCCATTTGTCAGCATCAATAAAAACAAGATCAAATATAATGTTTAATGAATTGATTATGGACAAAGCTTCTCCAATATGTAACTTAATTTTAGATATCATGCCTGCTTTTTCAATATAACTTTGAGCTAAATCTATGAGTTCATCATTTCTTTCAATAGTGTGTAAAATACCTCCCGGTTTTAATCCTTTTGCAAGGCAAATTGCAGAATAACCGGTAAAAGTGCCAATTTCAAGTATGGTCTCGGGTTGAATCATCTTTGAGAGCATTTCCAATAGTTGGCCCTGCCAGTGTCCTGAGATCATCACGGATTTAACAACTTCTAAGTTTGTTTTGCGGTACAATTCATGCAATACTTCGCCTTCAGTAGAAATATGTTTCAGTATGTATTTTTCCAGTTCAGGCGTTATGTCCATCTTCTTTACAAATAAATCAGGGTAGATAATTGATCAATTTTCAGCACCTCGTTTGCCATGTCCAACAATTCGCTCGCTGTTACTGCTTCAATTTTTTGGTATGTCTCTTCCATGCTTTCAAATTTGTCAAAAATAAGGATGCTTTTGGCCAGAGAAAGCATAAGTGATTCATTATTGTCGGAAGAAATTGCTAATTGTCCCATAATTTGTTTTTTTGCCCGGCTCAATTGCAAAATACCCATTTTTATTTTCTGCATTTTCCTTATTTCTTTGTGCGCCAGGTCTATGCTTTTGTAAAGGTTTTCTTTATCTGAACCAAAATAAATGCTCATTATTCCTGTATCGAAATAGGGGTGATAGGAGGCTTCAACATTATACGTATAGCCACGTTTTTCACGTAAGGAGAGGTTTAAACGTGAATTTAATCCCTGTCCTCCCAGGATATTATTTAGCAGGTACATCCCAACTCTTCGTGGATCAAAAATATCATAGGTAACATTGCCAATTATGCAATGTGAATGAAAGGTCTGTTTGTTTTCAGTCTTATTTACAGGGGTGTAGGCATCAAATTTGGCCCAGCTTTTTTGTCCAAAATTGGCTGGAACATTACTGAAATACTTTTCAAACAATCGTACTAAACGTTCAAAACTAATATTGCCTACAGAACTAAATACCATATTATTAGTATGATAGTTAGCTTTCATAAACCGGGTTATCTCATCTTTGGTGAAGGTACGGATGGTTTTTTCCGATCCTAAAATATTTCGGCCAATAGCAGCATTTGGAAATATCAGTTCTTCAAAATCATCGAAGATCAATTCTGAGGGATTATCATTATATGAATTTATTTCATCAATGATTACTTCCTTCTCTTTTTCCATTTCTTTGGGAGGAAACGAAGAATGAAAAACTATATCACCTATCAGTTCAAGGGCACGCTCATAATATTCATGAAGAAAAGATGCATGAATGCATGTTTCTTCTTTTGTAGTATAGGCATTTATTTCTCCACCAACATCCTCAAGGCGACTAAGAATATGGTACGCTTTACGTTTATGTGTGCCTTTGAATAGCACATGTTCAATAAAATGTGCAAGACCATGCTCATGTTCTTCTTCATCACGTGAACCGGTTTGAATTAAAAGTCCGCAATAAGCTACAGGAGAAGATGTGTGTTTATGCACCAACCGTATGCCATTTGGCAACTTCCAACTTTGATATTCCATGCATTTTAAATCAGGATGCAAAGGTACAAATTAGATGACATATTTTTTTTCATTTTGATTTTATTATAAGAAATTTTTATTTAGATTTGCAGCTCCAAAATAAGGAGGGTACCATAGCTCAGTTGGTAGAGCACAGGACTGAAAATCCTGGTGTCCCTGGTTCGACCCCAGGTGGTACCACTTAAAATGAGAGTGAGAGTGAGAGCGAGAAACGAGCGACCACTCTCATTCTCATTTTCCCGGTTCTCACTCTGACACTCACTCAAAATATTACGTGAAATAAAATAAAAGTAATGTCCGGCTTCCAGTAACTTCAAATTATTCATATTTTCTCAAATAATAATTCTCTTTTCTTGTTAATATATTTAGTAGCTTTATCACCTGATAATGAATAAATGAATGTATTTTTGAAGATAAGTTGATAAAATTGAGAAAATGGCATTATCCATTTATTTTTTGTGTACTGGTGTAAAATTGTTTATTCGAAACATAACGGCAATTAGGAGCAATTATGTACTAGTTAGTCTGATGTTTTTATTTGTTAGTACAATTTTAACTGCTCAAAATGTAAAATGGTCATCAAATGTTGGTTCTACTTATTCATTTGTTATGGGTAAGGATAAATTGGAGGGTTCCAGTCCTATTTTTGGATGGATGATGTCTACATCTTTTGAAAATAAAGTATCCAAATATACTCCATGGTTAAGGACTAAACTGGAACTAGGTATTGAGCAAAGAGGTTATAATCTGGATATGGAGCCCGTTGATGACAATACCAATAAGTATGATATTAAACGCAGGTTAAATTACTTATCTATTAAGCCATCGGCATGTTACTATAGTGAAAAGCCCTTTCATTATCTTATCAAGGTTGGACCATACTTTGGTATGAATATAAATATGATGGAAAAACATACCCTGAAGGGAGAAGCTTATACTCCCAGGGGGGTAGAAACATGGGAAGAAACCTTAAAGGAGACATTTAAAAGTAAGGATATTCAGCCAAGAGAATGGGGATATTTTGTGGGATTCAGGGCAGGGAAATTGTTTCCTAAAGAACGGTTGTTGTTTCTTTCCCTGGATTATACCATGGCGTTAACGACATTTGACAACACATGTGAGGGCTGTAAATACATCCAGAGGAACAATAGCGTTTCGATAAGCGGTGGTATACTTATGTATATCAAGAAATAGAGAATAATAATCATATCAATTTATAAGTAATCCTGGTCATTTGATAGTTATACACTTGCATACATTCCCTTTTTTTTGTAACTTGATTATTAATATTTAATCACAAAAACCTTATAATATGAAAGCAATTTTAACATCATTGCTCATCTTGTTTGCATTTGTTTGCAATGCACAGGAACCGGGCCCAAAAAAGGGAAAAGATATGTCTCCTGATCAAAGGGCTGAAAACTGGGTGAAAAAATTAGAAACCCAAATTACTTTTTCTGCTGAAGAGAGGGGAAGCATGGTAGAGATATTTAAAGATTTTTTTGTAAAGTTAAAGGATGTAAAGCAGGAGCAGCAAGGAGATAAAATCCCTGAGCTCAAGAATGCCAGGAATCAAAAGGTGAAAGAACTTCTTGGTGAAGAGAGATATGCTAAGTATATGAAGTACATGGAAGAAAATGAACCTAAAAAAGGTCCTCCACAAGGGGATAAACCAAAGAATCCTCCTCCTAAGAAAAGCAATAATCCCGGACCTCCACCAGAAGTTGAGAATCCGCCAGTAGAATCCGGACAATAAAACTGTAAACTTAAAAAATGGGCGTTAATACCTTTGTCATGTAAGGATATTAACGCCCGTTCGGCAATTAACTCATCGAAATTTGTTTAACCCGGTTATATTGTTATCTTTTATTTGGATTAATATTGACCGTTAAATCATGAAAGAATATGATATCTATAATTCCTTCTTTTCAAAAATATTTCCTTGTTTATCCATTAATAACATGAAACGTACCAGTTCCTTATTGCGAATTACGATATCATAATACGGTTCGTTATCTGAGGGCATTATTTCTACCACGTTCATTATTTCTCCTTCCCGGGATGCATTTTTAGCAAGTTGTTCAGGTATAGTATCAAGAGGTAGATTTTTTCTGGTGTCTAGTAATCTGCCATCATTATAAAAACGTGCAATGTGCTCTAAATCATTAAAATAAAATATTGCCTCATAGGTTTCATCTTTTATAAACCAGTCAATGTTCAGGGCATTATGAAACATTGCCTGGAAAGACTCTGTTATATTATCGGGAGGTACAACACTACTACCTGTTATTATTTTTTTAAATAAGTTTTCAAGCATACATATCTTTTATTCTATAGACGTAATTATTTTGTTAAGTAACAAATATTTAATTTTCTGTGTCATATTTTGACTTGTATAAATACAGCAAGCGTGTGCGTGCCCTCTTCAATCTCATTTTTGCTGCATCTTCAGTTATCCGGAGCGCAGTACTTATTTGTTTCATAGAGAGGTTGTCCTGGTATTTCATAAGAATGAGGGCTTTTTCTTCCGGGTGGATGAGTTCAAGTAGCTCTAAAAGTCGATTATAGTTAACCTCGGTTAAGTCTTCCGTTATTTCATCAATAATTTCAGGTATCTCATTTTCTTTATTCCATTCAGGATAATGCAATTTTTTTTGGTTGCGGAGATAGTCGATACAATAATTATATGTAATGGAATAAAGCCAGGATGAGAACGAAGATTTGCCTTTAAATCCCGGGATATGTTCAAAAGCTTTTGCAAGAATGTCGTTTGCAAAATCTTCTGCAAGTTTTTTCTTTTTTAACAGGCTGTAGCATTTATCCCTGACTTTATGGTAATATCTTGCATAAATAATGTCATAAAGAGAATGTTTCCCTTCATTTTTTATAAAGCCAATTATTTCTTCGTCTTTTAATGTTTTGTACTGACTATTAATCATATGCCAGGAATAATGTGAGAGTTTTTTTTTAGTTAAGGTGTTACTTTATAAAAGAATTACGTCTTAATCTAAAATTTATCTCAAAAGGAAAAGCTTTTAAGCAAATATAAATCACATCTAACAAATTAAAAACAATGAGTAAAAAAAATCTTTTTGGAATGCTAACTATCGTTTTAGTAGTGTTCCTTTCGAGTTGTGGCAAGAGCCCTGTTGCTGAAATTGAAAGTGCAAATGCAGCTATTGAAAAAGCGACGACAGCAGAGGCGATGGTGTACGCACCTCAGGAATTTGCTGCTTTACAAGATTCCATGAATGTTGCAATGGTATTGGTTGAAGAGCAAAATGCCAAAAAAATGAAAAAATTCGGTGCTGCAAAAGAAAAATTGCAGGAAGTTGTATCATTGGCCGATTCTGTTATTGTTAAAGCAGCTGCGAACAAAGAACAAATGAAGGCTGATATCCAAACCTTATTAGCAGAAGTGAAGACATTACAAGATGAAAATAACCAGTTGATTACCCAGGTCCCAAAAGGAAAAGAAGGGACAGCTGCGATTGAAGAAATCAAATCAGAAATTGCCGCCATTTCAACTTCAGTGACAGAAGCAAATGCCCAACTGGAAAAAGGAGAAATAGTTGCTACCCTTGAAGATGTAAAAGCAGCTAAGGATCAGGCAACTTCACTCAATACAGAACTGAAGGATGTACTTGCCAAGGTTGGGAAGAAAACGAATTAGTGAGTTTTAAACTATAAAAATTGATAATATCGATCCCCGGGATATTTAAACCGGGGATTTTTTAATTATACTTATAATGCACGAAATTGAAGAGTTAAATAGCAGTTCTCATGGATCATTTATTTTAAGGATATTATTCCGGATAAGGAATGTCTTTAGTGCAATTAAAAATTATTTATTAAAAGTATATTTAAAAGTAAAATCCTACAAGCGGTTTTGGAGGATATCACGAATTTGTGGAGTATATTTTACATTCATTTTCGTATTTATATTGCTTTGGTCTGTTGCTTTGCCATGGATGCAGGAATTAACGTTAAAAGGAGAAGATCAAAGGACAATTTGTCCGGAACCTATAGATAACAGTTCAATGTTAAAATATGAGACGAATCTTGAAAGAAGAATAAAAACTCTTACTGCAAAGATGAATATATATAAACCTGCAATGCCCTATATAATAATAAATTCAGAAATGAATTGCTTTTATCTTTATAAGAGGGGCAAGCTTGTTAGGGAAGGTATTTGCTCAACAGGAAGTAATATATTGCTGGAAAGTGATGACGACCAGAAATGGATATTTAAAACCCCCAAAGGTTTACACAGGGTATTGGCAAAAAAAACAGCCCCTGTATGGCGTAAGCCCGATTGGGCATTTGTAGAGGAAGGAGTGGATATTCCTTCTCAGAACCATCCTTCCCGGTACGAGTTTGGGGTGCTTGGCGATTATGCATTAAGTATGGGAGATGGATATATGATACACGGCACCCTTTTTCAGCGTTTTTTGGGATTGCCTGTGACCCATGGGTGTATAAGGCTCGGGGATGAAGATCTGAAGGTTGTTTATTATACTTTACAAACGGGTTCCAAAGTATATATCTACTAAATTTTAACCAGGCAGTTATGAAAAGATTTAAATGGAGTAAATTATACGTGGTAGTAATATTTCTAATAACTATAACTTATTTTATCTCTCTTGTTTTGGCTCCTGATGCATTAGGTGCAAAACTTAACGATGTATATGGATCAGGTGCTACCAGTAAATTAACGTTTAATAATGTTGGTTTTTTGGAAGATGATAAAATATTCGACATGTCCCTTGAAAAAGCTTTTTTGGAATCCAGGCTCTCATTGGCTAAAGCAGATTCAATCGGATTATCAATCAACTTAAAGGATAGTACAATATATCTTGTGCTTGGCGGCCTTGAAATACATAAAGCCAGAATAGCCGGATTTAAATCAAGCAGTTTTTTTATGCAGATGAACAGGCAAACCTTTATAAATATACTTTCGGGATTAATGGAAGTTGAATCTCATAATGGAAGCATAGTAAAGGAGCCTGTATATTATTACAAAGCACCTAAAGATACTATTGAAGCATCAAAAAGATATTTTTCCCCTGATACTTCTCAGATAATACCTGCATATGTTCAAATGAAGCTTTCATCGCACTTTACTTTACTAATAATGCAGCAAGAAACACGTTCCCTGAGGGATTTTACGGGCAGGTTATATTTCAGTTTTAAACAAAAGGCAAAAAGGACAATCCATGATTTTCACAATCTTGTTATGTTCCGGTTACCAGACTATTCTCCCCAAATAGTCATATATATTCCCCGAAAGGATGTTGTAAATATATATAGGGCCCTGCCTGACCATGCGCAGGTAAGTATGAGATTTGTGTTATCCAATGGCCGATAGCTAAAGGCCAATGGCTTTTCGTTAATATACTCCAAATGCCATTACCGGAGAACCCGGAAATGCTACTGCATAGTCATTGTGCCCAAGAATTATGCCATCGTTGATAGCACTAATGGTTTCTACCAGTTTGCCAAAAGCATTATATACCCTGGCGATTTTATCTCCTTTTTTGACTATATCACCCGGCTTTTTAAGAAATCGTATCATACCGCTTGAGGAGCAAAGTGGTTCTGGTGAATAAGTAAGTGTTTTATTAACCAGATGTTTGGGAAGTGGGAAAGTGGCTTCGTTTCCCAGCGGATCAACCATACCCATACTTACAAGCATCTTCCAAATAGCATTTAAGCCGTATTTTATGTTTGTTTCATTAATTACAAGTGATTCTCCAAATTCCAGGGTAAGAGCCGGGATGGTGTTTTGCAGAAGGTTATACGTGAGAGTCGAAGTTAATTTATCTGTTTCAGTTATAGATACAAGGTTTGTTGTTGAGGCAAATCTTTTCAGTTTAATGTTAAGATCAGCATTAAGGGTATTATCAATTATTACATAGGGTATAGATTTATTCCAGTCATTATGGAGGTCAAGAACAATATCCGGGTTTGAGGATGCTATCCTGGAGAATATTTGAAATGCAATGCGTTGGGCAAGTGTGCCTTTTTGTTTGCCGGGGAATGCTCTGTTAAGGTCTTCATCACTTATACTTATGTGCCGGGATGCATTTTCAAAACCAAACGGATTCATAAGAGGGAAGGCATGCACACTGCCTGCCAGAAGTCTTTTTTTTAACAATTTAAATATTTCATGGATAATTACAGTGCCTCCTATCTCGTCTCCATGCATACATCCTGTGAGCCATACAACCGGGCCTTCATTAATACTTCGAATTTTCATATATGGCAATCGTCGTTGAGACAGATCATACCCGGAAAGGAGTTTTATAAAGGAATAATTTACTTGTATGTTTTTCTCTTTAGCCATAGGAAGTAATCATTATCAGAAAGTTACAAAAAGGGGATGGCTATAAAGGTAATGAATTTTACGCAAAGTCCTCGTGATTTGTTGAATCAAACATCAACGGAGATAACTAGTGTCCCTGCTTTACGACGCAGGTTATATATTTGCCCT
>JAFGOZ010000003.1 GCA_016926235.1 Bacteroidales bacterium
GGTAAAAAAGGCGTATTCGTCATAAAAATTTGTTTGGCAACGAGCGATATTTTATAAAAAATCTTTCAGTAATTCCCTTGCTTCCTGAGCCTGTTCTTTTGAAACCATAATCCGATACTGGTCCGGGCCTCCAAATGGAGAAGCTAAATAATCATTATAAATCGAATACATAATCCGGTGATCATCCAGGATAGATTGAATTATTGCAATATCCCCCATATCAGTACTTTTCTTAATATTTTTAAACTTAATACATTCTGAGGTTATGGCTGGTTTTGGTTCCTCCGGAGGTGATTTTTCGCCTATTGGTTCCGAGCCCTCGATAGATAACTTTTCGACTAATGGTACCAAACAGTCTGAACATTCATGAAAACCTTCTCGAAATTCGGATTTGCATTTAGGACAATACATTAAAATATCTCCTTGATAAGGTGTTGCAAAAGGGCAACGTGGTTTTTACGCTGTCAGCTTAAGCGGGTTAGGAGTTACAGACTTTTTAATTAAGGAATACCATTATACATTTTAATAAAGCCTGCTTTATCGTTACTAAAGGTTATTTCCAGCAGATAACCCCATTTAACTTTATCAAAAAGTTCCTGGGATATGTCTTCTCCTAATATTATTCCTTTTTTCGGGTCTGAGTGTATCTTACCATTTAAGATAGTACGATAATCCCAAATCAACTTTGTACTATTATATTCTTTAGTTGTTCTCGTCGGTTCGCCATAGATAGAAATCGCCTCTTTGCTGCTCATGCCTAATCGAAAATTTAATTTTGTTGTGAAATATTTATTCTCGATAATGTATGCATCTTTTATTAAATCTTTAAATTTTGTTGGAACATCAACATCGATAATATTATCTTTGGCAATAGCCTGGAATTTTTGAATGAGTTCATCCGGGACTTCGTTTACATAAAAGTGATATATGTAAAAACGATGGAAGTCAGTCTCCAACTCCATGAATATTACCTGTCGTGAATCTTTGTCCTTAAAGAATATGGCTGGTTCTGGCGGATAAAGAATATACTTATGCTTTTTATACACATTATTTATCATCCCATTGGTGATAGGGTAATCATTGTCATCATATCCAAATGCAATATTTATATCTTTTGATGTTACCATAGATTTTTCGGGATCCGGACCTGTATATTCCCCCACTATCCCTCTTGCAATTCTCTTCGCCTCTTCCAGGGTGAACTTTCCTTCAATGAAAGCTTTGCCTCCGGTGATTGGCACGCGGATTACCGGTGCCGCTATCAGTTTGCCGTCCACCACTATGCCCAGCATTCTGTCGATATTGTCTTTTGAGATTTCCGCAAACTTCTTTCCGCCGTCTTCAGTAAATATTACACTTATCCCGAAACCATCCTTTGTTCTAACGGCAGATGCCGCCTGTATATCAGCATTGGAAAGGACGCATTTTTTATGGAGGTATACCTTCCGATTTGAAAGTGAAGCCGTCATTTCCTCCAGACCCATGCCCGGCTTATTTTCAGCAAAACGGAACTGCAACTGCACAGGCAATGCGTCTGCTCGTGCTGTGCTTGAGTCCGTGGAATATTCAAGATCCTGACCTGTATTTAAAATATTAATAGTTTCCATTACCCGTTCATATTCTTCTATCCTGTCAGCCGGTATACCTTCTGTATTGGACGAATAGAATAACACCGAGTGTATGTAATCTCCTTCTTTGAAAAAATAATTACGGACATTAGTTACACCCTGGTTACTGTCAAGCGTCAATACCTTGCTTCCATTTATAGTGGTTTCGGATTTGCCCAGGATATTCCATCCTGCATCGGTATTTACCTTCACCTGGTTATTACGTCTCTCATCAAGGGTGAGTCCCGGACTGTATGCTCGTGGATAGAGGACCGCGGCCAGACCATTCTCCGATTTCCCAAAGAGGTATGTTTTACCATATTCTGTTTCCTGTGCATAAGGCTGCCAGTCACCTGGAACATCAACTGTATAGTCGTCATCCGGGTTTATATATCGTTTCATGCCGGAGGGTATTGGTTTTTTATTGTCCATCCCTGTATATTCTTTAAAACCGGCAACTTCAGGTTTTTTGTGAATAACAATACTTTCTATTACTCTTTCGTATACTTCCAGTCTGTCGGCAGGTATACCATTATTAGTATTGCCATAGAATGCGATCCAATATTTGTAACCCGCGTCTTCGAAGAAGTACTCACGAACACTTAAGGAACCATTGTTGCTGTCATCTATTAATGTCTTCCTCCCATTTAATATGGCTTCTGAATTAGTGAACTCTTTCCAGCCGGAATTTGGGCTTATCCCCTGAGTCCAGGTACGAAAACTCTCAAGAGATTTCCAGGGACTGTATTCCGGATTATGGATTACCGCGATTGGACCATCCTGTGGAGTCCCAAAGCGTATCAGTTCATTATATACTTTGAAAATTGGCATAGGATTCCAATTCGCAGGAATCTCCATTGAAATGTTTCCATCCGGACTCACATATTTCTTCATACCCCGGACAACAGATGTTTCATGACGTTCGAAGGTTTTTGCTATTCGATCATATAGCTCAAATGTTGGATCCGGATGTGTAGTAGCAAAATTAAGTAAACAAATAGTTGATTTGTATTGAACAAGGTAAGTATGGGCACGCAGGGTGACATCTTCTACTTCCTTATCGTAATCAAGTATCAATGCCTTTTTTAATCCTATCGTCGTCTCAGAACTGCTGAAATTCCCATAGCCAATGTTTTTCAGTTCTTTCTCGAGCCTGTCACGCGTTTCAGTCAGGGGTAGTTCTGGATTGTATGGATACATAAAGATGCGCAGGGCTTCAATGCCGTTATCATTCGATCCAAAACTTATCAGCTCTCCTTTATTCGCAAGATATGCAGGCAGGGACGGCGAAGTTGACCATTGATTTGGAATATCCAGCGAAAAATTCCAGTCATCATTTTTGTAGGGCTTCATATCGGATTTTTCGGGTTGGGTCATTTCTGCTTTGCCTGACCCCAAATCCGACAATCGTCTGTTTGAACAGGAGAAGAAAACACCGGCAACTATAAAAAGCATAAGTACAGAAATAATAGTCAGTTTATTTGTAATCCTTTTATAATCCAGTATCATGCTGATTCTTTTGTCTATCTGTGATTTATTTTCAATAATTCCTGCAAGAGAAGGCAGTTGACGGTTTTGAACAAAGCGTTCCAGCAGGTTAACTATTGTTCTGGCATAATCGGTCGGCCTTACCTGTTTTATCTTTGACAATACATATGCATCACAGGCTGCTTCCTGGTCTGCCCTTAAGTGATGGAATGCATACCAGACAAGGGGATTGAACCAGTATATAACCTGGTAGAAGGTTGCAAGCCAGGTAATGCCTATGTCGTGTCGTTTTACATGCCCAAGTTCATGCATGAAAATGCAGTGCAATTCGTCTGTATTAAGGGTGTCAAGAAACTGCGGAGGAAGTAATAATTGAGGATTAATATAGCCAAAGATCGCAGGGCTTTTCACACTGTCTGTTACAATTATTTCTATCCTTTTATGGATACCAAGTGTTGATTTGCATTCATCAAATAATTTTATAATTCCCACATCATTTATTGGTTCTTCACGCTTTATGTAAAGCCAGAATCTGAGGTTCTTATAAATTGTGGCAATTCCAAATGCCATTACGCCGACAATCCAAAGGATTAACAATGCCTCAGAAAAAGATAAGTTAAAACCGGATATCTCCGTAGCTGAAACAACATGGTTATCCTGTTTGCTATTTACTGGTTTGTTTTGAAGTTCCTTGCCAGTTGGAATTTCAGCCGGTGAAGCATCAGGGGGAGGTTGGATAAAAGGAATATATAACCTGTGCTCTTCAAGGTATGGCATGTATGATCTATTTTCCGGCGGGGCAGGGACATAATTATAAACACTTACCGGGGTCTCAACCCCAAAGGGGATTAGCATCCTTACAAGCAGGAGCAGCCATAAACAATAGCTCCACCATGCAGGCAGCTTTTTCTTTGTA